>JBKQPD010000041.1:0-8810 GCA_052145175.1 Binataceae bacterium (SeqCode)
GCCAGATGCTCGTAGCGCTCGCCGCACAGCGCCACCCGTTCCATTTCCAGAACTTCGTCCACACACGCCAGGCCCGCTCCGATCACCGTCTCATACAGCGCTTCACGCACCATCCCCGGCAAGTGCAGCCACAACTGCCCCCTCGCGGCTTTCTTTCCATCCTTGCTCTTGGCATCCTTGTTCATGGCGGCCTCCTCCTCGTACCCAACCCGATCTTCCGATCGGGCGAGGAATGCCGCCACTCAAATCTCAACAATCTTCAGGACATCGCCGGATAGCGGCGACGATTTTGCGACCGCGATGGTTGAAAATGGCCTTATTCGCTTTGTGGAATCACAAACTGATGCAAATGAAATGGCCATGGTGTCAGCCGGGATGGCAAATACCCTTATTGGGACGCAAAGCAGGAGAGCCGGTTTGACTATGACTGAGGATTGGACACTTAAACAGTGGGCTCAGTGCGCAAGGGCCGCGTTGGCAATACCACAGGTCATCGAAGACACCCGGAAGTTAGAACAAATATATGCGTCACCACTCGCTCCGTACACCGACGTTAAGACGTACCTCAACAAGTTAATCGAACTAGCGTTAGAACATGTAGTGGCGGCTTGGAAAGGCTCTGCGCGACTCAAAGAGGACCCGGTCGTAAAACGAGTTCTCGCCACCGGCCCTTTAGCGTTGTTGCATTTTTACGGTGATAAAAATACTGCAGAGTATGCCGTCTCTCTCGTCTTGAGTCTCGTTTCCACGAATGTCATCAGGACAATTGCTGCCCTCGAACACGCGAGCTAAAAGGTTACCCACTTAAAGAACCGCATCCCGCCATGCTCTTTAGCTCCCAGCTCGAAACGTGGCATAGACCAGTGCAACGGTTGCAAGCATGAGAACGCCACTGATGATTGCCAGAACCTTGGTCCATCTGACCAGCGCGCGCGACGTCATCGAGCCATCTGCCGCCGCTCGATCTACCACCTCGCGAAATCGCCCCACCTCGCCAGACATGCTTGCTCCCGCCTCATTCACCGCCTCGCGGAAGCGCAGTATCTCGCTATTCATCGCCGCTAAAACGTCGTACAGGTTTTCACGCATCTTTTGTAACAATGCGAGATATTCCTGAGCTACTAGTATATCTAGCTCTGCCTGCAAGGCCTTGTATTGCGCATCCCCGAGCCCGTATTTACCTAAATCTGCGACCACCTCTTGCATCGTTCGCATCGTAATCTCAACTAAGTAAGCAAATAGCAAGTTAGTAAAATGGAGTTTCGCATTAGGATTCCATCGACGGTTTGTTATCAACACCCTGCATAAAAACCGGCTTCTTGCCTTTAGTTCTCTCCCTCGGGAGAGATTACAGTGAGGGCGTCAGGCGTTGAAAATCCTTTTTCAACCGCCTGCTAAGGCTCGTCGAGACCGTGGCGCAGGTTGATCATAGTTTGCTCGGAAACCCGGATCAGACCGTGGAGCGGCCGGTCGAGATCGACAATCGTCAGAATCACCATCGAAATCACGAGCGCCAGACTGATCATGGTCAGTTGATTGCGATGCTTGGCCAGGCCGCAGCCGTAGCCGACGAGCTCCATCGCCAAAACCGCCACCGTAAAGAGCAGCACAAGGACGCTTTCCGGGACGTGATTGTTCCCGGCGGCGTCGCGCTTGGCCTGCAGATCGAACACCTCATTGAGCGAGATGATAAACTGGCCGGTCGGGACGACGCTCGGATTCTTTTCGGCCGCCTGCTGAGCCAATTGCCACAACTCCTTTTGCAGGTCCCCGACCTGGTTGTCCGCTGCCCGCGCTCCCGGCGGTTGCGGGACGCCGTCATAAGCCGCGAGACGACGGTCGACGTAGCGACGAAATAAATCGGCGGCGACTCCGCGATACGGCGTCGGCAGCATCCCGGCGCGGAGCGCGGCCGTGCCGATGGCGTTCGCTTCCTCGACGACTAAAATTTGGCGCGTTTCAAAACGCGACTGCGCCATCGCAAAGGTAAACCCCAGCAAGAGCGCGAGCAGGCCGAACAACGCTCCTTGCAGGCTCGAAAACTGGATCTGGGCGCGTCCCCAAGGCTTGCGGCGGCGCGGTTACCGCGCCGGAAACCGGATTCAGCCGCGGCCAGCAGAAGGACGAAGAGCAGCGCCACGACGAAAAATACGTCGCGCTGGTAGAAGACCTCAGGCGCCAATATTCAACCCCGGTTTCCGGTCCGCTTGCTTAAGGCTAAACGCGCGTCGCGGACCAATTTGCTCCGCTCGGCCGTCTTCCGTCTAGCGGCGTTCGAACTGCTGCTTGCCGTAGAGAATCGAGCGTTCCTCGTCGGTCAGCGGCTGCTGCGGGAGGTCCGCCATCACGGCGAGCCCCCGCTTCACTGCCGGCCGATTCCCCAGCGCGTCGAGCCAGCGCCGGAGATGCGGCAACGGCTCGAGCTGTTCGGGTTCGCGCTGCGCGATCCGCACCCACGGGTAGCACGCGATATCGGCTATCGAATAATCCCCGCCCAAGTATTCACTCTCGCCGAGTCGCCGATCCATCACGCCAAAGAGCCGGCGTGATTCGTTCGTGTAGCGCTCGATCGCATAGGGCAGTTTTTCCGGTGCGGCGTTCCTGAAGTGGCCCATCTGCCCCATCATCGGGCCAATCCCGGCCATCTGGAACATCAACCACTCGATAACCTTGTAACGCGCGCGCGTCTCCGCCGGCATCAGCTTCCCGGTCTTTTCCGCAAGGTAGAGGAGGATAGCGCCCGACTCAAAAATTGCGATAGGGGTCCCGCCGGGTCCCTCCGAGTCGACAATCGCAGGCATGCGATTGTTTGGACTGATTTTGAGAAAGGCTGGCTCGAATTGCTCGCCTTTGCGAATATTAACGGGAACTACTTTGTAGGGCGTCCCGGTTTCCTCGAGGAAAATTGTGATTTTGTGTCCGTTTGGAGTAGGCCAGTAATAAACGTCGATCATGGCGTGCCTCAACTTGGGGGATTCCCCAGCTTCGCGTTGCGAGCGTCTGCGGTCAACCTTTCGCGGGACGTCTTTGGGTGAAGCGAAAATCGATGCAAAGCGAATCACTCTCGAAACATTGCCACCAAATTGATTCTTATTGAGTCACAAGATGACTTATCGTTAGTGATTTAAGATTTGTAGTCATCTGTTGACTTAAAGCTAGCACTACCTCACAATGAATCATGACGGATCGCTCACATCCTGAAAGGATAAAAGCAAAGCCCGTTATTTCGGTGAAGCGCGGTTCGTCCGGTGCCAGGTTTCGAGAAGTCGGCGAACGAATGATTTTAGTGCGGAAATCTGATTCCTTTGGGAGAATGAATCGATGGCTTTTGACGTAAACGACGGTAGCTTGCAGGCAACGGAAATGTGGAGCGACCCGCCCGCCAACACAAGTATGCTGGATGACGCGGATGCGGCGGCGATCGCGCGCGATAGTGCCGGATCCGAACCGGCGAATGCGGGGTCGAGTGAGACGTGCCCCGTGGCCACGCCCCAATCGCGCCCGGCCAGTGTAAGGCGCCAGCGGCAGGTCACCGCGACCCGTGGCAACGCCCGGACCAAGAAGACGCTCGGCAGTGTGCTGCGCACCCGGCGTCACGCGCTCCAACTGACGCAGCGCGAGATCGCCGCCAAACTGGGCGTCAAGCCCGCGCATATCGCTTATCTCGAACTGGATCACCGGCGGCCCTCACTGAGCCTGCTCAACCGGATCGCGGAAGTGCTCGACCTTGATCGCGAGCGGCTCATCCTGCTTTCTCATCCCGAAGCCCGCAGTTTCATCAGCAGCGCCAAAAAGCCGGAGGAAGCACGGCCCAGGGATCAGGCGTGGCGCGAATTCAAACGCAACAAGGGCGTGCTGAACCGGTACAAAGTCAGCAAAACCGAATTGCAAGTCCTCTCGCAAGTGGCGCTGCTGGGCCGCGTGACGACGCCGCGCAGCTTCCTGTTCATCCTCAACAGCATCCGCCAGGCCGTCGAGGACGAGGACGTTTAGCCGGCGGCGCGAGCGGCGCGTCGAGCGCTAAGCGATCGCGTCGATCGCGGCTTGCGCACACTCGATATCCTGATCGACGCTGCCGCCGCTGACCCCGATTCCGCCCGCGACGACCCCGTCGATGCGGATCGGGAGGCCGCCGCCGAAGGTCACGATACGCGGGATATGCGGCACGCCGGCGAGCAACGCCGGGTTCTCCTTGATCCGATTGAAGAAGTCCTGCGAGGGCGCACCCAGCAGTGCTGTATAGGCCTTGTTCTGCGCCACTTCGATACTGATCAGCGGCGCGCCGTCCATGCGGCAGAAGGCCTTCAACAGGCCGCTCTCGTCGAGCACCGCCACCACCTGGGGAACGCCAATCGCTTTGGCCTTGGCGACCGCCGCCGCGACCATCTGGGCGGCCAGATCGGCCGTAACGCAACACTTGGTGAAGGTCTTTTCCATTCAGGTTACTTAGCATATCGCGAGCGGTCCTTCCCAACGTTCGGCGCCGGTTGCGCGCATCGCGCTATCTGGCGGATTATCGCGTCACACACGTTTGACAAGGAGCGCCACGATGCGAGTTGCGATTGGCGGATACCTGGTTGCTTGCAACACTTTTGCGACGCAGCGAATTGGTCTCGAACGGTTCCAGCGCGCGATGCTCGGGGGGGACGCGGTGCTCAGGCTCGCCCGGGGCGACGGCGCGCTGGGCGGTTTCGCGCAGGGCGCGCGCGAACGCAACTGGGAGGTGGTGCCGCTGCATTTCGTCTTTCCGGGAATCGCCGGGAAAATAACCGACAAGGCCCATGCCTGGACGAAGGAGGCGTTCGTCACGTCGCTCCGTCAGGCGGGCAAGCTCGACGGCGTTTTTCTCCAGTTGCATGGCACCGCGGCGAGCGACAGCCTCGAGGACTGCGAGGGCGACCTGCTGGCGGCCGTACGCGGCGTGATCGGCGACCGGACGCCGCTCATCGCGTCGCTCGACGGGCATGCGAACGTGACGCCCCTGATGGTCGCGCAGGCGACGACCCTGACCGGGGTCAAGACCAACCCGCACTACGATTTCGCCGCGACCGGCCGCCTCGCCGCGCACGTGATCGCCGGGATGGCCGATCATTCGCTCGCCCCCGTGACGGCCTGGGCGCAGCCCGCTATGGCGCCGGCGCTGCAGAAGCTTTACATCGCGCCCGGTTGGCCGATGGAGCATCTGATGCGCCTGGCGCGCAACTGTCAGGCGCGCGACCCGCGTGTGCTCGATGTCTCGATGCTATGCGGGTTCTTCTGTTCGGAGCGGCGCGAAACCGGGATCAGCGTCGTGGTGACCACTGATCGCGAGGCCAACCTCGCGCGCGATATCGCGGAAGAACTCAAGCAGGCCGCCTGGGAGAAACGCGGCGCGTTTCATACCGAGATGGTGGGCGTCGCCGACGCGGTGCGCGAGGCGATCGCGGCCGATGACGGTCCGGTCGTGCTGGGCGATCTCGCCGACAGTGGCGGGGCGGGTACGCCCGGCGACGGCACGGCGATTCTCGCCGAGCTGCTCAAGCAAAATGCGCGCGACGCGGTGGTCGGCAATATCGCCGATCCCGCCGCGGTCAAAGACGCGATCGCGGCCGGCGTCGGGCGGCAGGTCACGCTCACGGTCGGCGGGAAAGTTGACGAGTTTCATGGCGCGCCGGTGGCGATCAGCGGCCGCGTGCGCACGATTCACGACGGCGTCTTCACCGCGAGCACGCGTTTCAACGCCGGCACGGTCCATCGCGGTCCGACGGTGGTGGTCGATTGCGGCGGTACCGAAGTGATTCTGACCTCGCGTCCCGTGCTGGTCTTCGAGGCGAATCATTTTCGAAGTCTCGGCATCGAGCCGACCGCGCGCAAGATTCTCGTGTGCAAGGCCGAGATGCAGCATCGGGCGGGTTTCGAAGGGCTCGCGCGCACCTTTATCGACGTTGACGCGCCGGGGCTGGCGACGCAGATTCTTTCGCGGCTGCCTTACAGCAAAATCCGCCGCCCGGTCTTCCCGCTCGACGATATCTAAAATAACCGCAGGGTAAGGGGCGTGTGACAATAATTACGCGCGTTTGGGGATGTTTGCGGCCGTGCCCAGCCGATGGGCGTAGGCCTTCCTCAGATACGCGGCGACCGGCTCCCGGGCGTGCTCGAAAACGCCGTCGAATGGCGGCTGCGGGTCGTACTCGATCGCGATCTGAATCGCCTGTGCGATTTCGTCACCGGCAATCCGGCGCGCCAGATGGAGCGCCATGTCGATACCAGCCGAGACGCCCCCGGCGGTTATCACCTTGCCCCGCTCGACGACCCGCTCCTTCACCGGCGTCGCGCCGAAGCCGCGCAGAATCTCGCGCGCCGACCAGTGGGTGGTCGCGTCGAGCCCGCGCAGAATCCCCGCCGCGCCAAGGATTAACGCGCCCGTGCAGACCGAGGTGGTCCACTGCGTGGTCGCGTGAATCGCGCGCACCCACTCGAGTATCGCGGGCTTGGCGCGGACGGCTTCCTCGCCGATTCCGCCCGGCACGAGCAGGACGTCGGCGCGCGTCACCTCGTCGATCGCGAAGTCGGCTTCGAGCCCGAGCGACTTGTGCGCGGTACGAACCGGTCCCTTGCGTTCGCCGACGAAGCTTATCTTCGCGCCCGGCAGATTCACGAGCACGTCGTATGGCCCAACGGCATCGAGGGCCGTCAAGCGGTCGAAAATCAGGATCGCAATCTCCATCGTAAGACTCCTAATGCAGCTCGCAGACTTCCTTCGAGGGACTCAGGACAGGCTGCCTGCTCGCTCCGCGCCGCAGCGCCGCTCCGCTGGATCGCTCCTGCTCGGTTCCGGCTCAAGTGTGCGTCGGAAGCGCATGATAGGCTTTTGCGTCAAGTTAAAAATTTAATCTGGACAAAAGACCGTCGCTGGCGGCTGGAAATTTACTTTTGTGAATAGCCAAATAGAGTACATCCAGCGTATCTATAATAGCTTGGATCGCGCGGGCAACCGCATCCACGGATATTGCCGGCACTTGCTTCGGATGCGTAAGTTGATTGCGCAACGAGGTAGCAGCCGCTAGGTCTGACCACCATTGCTCATTTTTGTTTACCGCCTTACCCGAGCAGCGTTTGTGAAGAAATTGTATTCGATCCTCCAACCTGGAGATGCGAAGGTCCTTTTTCAGCATGAATTCGCCATCTTCCAGACGCACTTCACGTTCTAACAGAATCCCTAGATCGTGAACTGTCATCTCAGGCCGATTTTGAAAGTCCGTAGCAAGAGAGTTGACATGTGCGTCTAGCGAACAAGATCCGAACATAAGCGCTGCATGTAAATACGCAGTTTGTTCGATACTACCACCATCGCAATCCCTAGCTTTTTCCAAAAATCTCTTGGATTCTTCCAATAATGAAGATGCAAAATCGTCTATGGCAGACATTGCGTTCAGTTTCCTTTAGCTAGAACCTTTTTCGCAGTAAGCACCGCTCGTTTCGCCAAATAATTTGCCATACCAACCTCTATAGCGTGCTTATTAATTCCCCCACTTTCGGTTGCTTGAAAATAGAAAATCTCAACAAACCGTGCCTGCTCTTTTGGGTCGGTTCGAGAGCCCAATCCGCGATAGTTATGCGGATCGGTCTTATCTTTTCCTTTTGCCAAAGCGGCGGCGTTAAGAGGGTCGTGTCCAGTAGTGTGAGCGAGAGTGTAATGGCGGTCTAGCCGCTTGGGATTGCTCTGTAGATGTCCGGCAATATATGACCAACCCGCAAGGACGGCCTGATTGAGGGCTTTTTCGGGATAATCGATTTGTGGTTTCGGCGTTTTCTCTGCAAATGCCTTGCGCTGTGCCTCTATCAGACTGGTGAATTGACGCGCCGCAGTTTTCAATGCGTCATCTTTTAGTAGATCGGGATTGTCAGTCAACAATTTCTCCCAACCTAGGTCGAGTTTGCCCGACGGGCATTTCTGGGGAGTCGTGTCGCTAGTTGCAAATTTACTCGACTCGACACGTTTTCCATTATGGTAGTTTGTGATGAACGTATGTGCCATCTGTACCGAGATAGGGCCACCTCGTCTGTAGCGGTCGGTAAAATCCTGTCCCTTTTTCAAAAGGCCAACTTCCTGGCACCAATCGCGAAGTTCAGGCCCCTTCGCTGTCTCTAATATCCTATCGATGAGGTCTCGACCGATTTCGATGTTTGTATTTGAGATAAGCTGAACATCCATGCGCTGATTCTTGTTTAGGTCAACATAAACTTTGATACCATGGTACTTGTCTTGGCCAGACGCAGAGCGGATTGCCTCAAAATGATGCTGCCCGCCAATTATTTTTAAGGGATGCTCTGGATCGAAGTCTTGCGTATATTCGGCAACTATGTTGCTGAAACTACGCCCCTTGGCCGCATCCTGTTTCATTTTCAAGAATGCGGCATCATCCTGCACGACGGCTCGGTTGGCTTTATATTCAGCCTGACGCTCCGGGTCTAGGGGAGCGTCTACCGTTCCAAAGGCGATAAGTTTGCTGGCCTTCACATGGCACTCGCAAAATCTCGCTTCTGTGCACGAGTCTGTAAAAAGATGCAAATTGCTCTCAAAAGGTTCAAATTGTTTGCGAAACTGTTCAAGGGCATCTTCTGAAGGCGATGTCCTGAAGGTTGTTGAGGAATTGAGTGGCGGCGATCCTCGCCCCATCGGAAGATCGGGTTGGGTAGAAGGAGGAGGTCGCCATGACAAAGGGTGCCAAGGGTAAGGACGGAAAGAAAGCCGCGGGGCCAGGACAGCTGTGGTTGCACTTGCCGGGAATGGTCCGCGAAGCGCTGTACGACACGGTGATCGGCGCAGG
>JBKQPD010000042.1:0-8334 GCA_052145175.1 Binataceae bacterium (SeqCode)
TGGTCGCCGCCGGGCGGCCACGATAATCCCGCTCCGTCGCGGCGGCCGTGACCATCTTGCGGGGGTTCTTCGGATGATGCGCGATCGGGGTCGCAATCTCGACCGGCGCGGCGAGGTTGCCGGCGACGAGGGCGTGATATTCGCGGCGCACGGCGCCACTGCGCAGCGCGGCGCGGAGCGTGCTCAGCGCCGCGGGCGTGCGGGCGATCATCAGGGCGCCCGAGGTCCCGTTATCCAGCCGATGGACCAGCCCGCCTTCGAGCGGCTTGCCCCCGTCGAACGCCGTCTCCGGATATTGCGCGACGATAGCGTTGATCACCGTGTCGCGTTCGCCGGCGCGCAGCGGATGACACGGCATCAGGCCGGGCTTGTTGACGACGAGCAGCGCGGCGTCCGCGTACAGAATCGGGATTTCGAGTGCGGGATTGGGCAGTATTTCCAGCGGCGGCGCTGGATCAACCAGTTCGACGCGGTCCCCGCTGGTCACGCTCGCGCCCTTGGGGAGGCGGCGGCCGTTGACGCGCACCCGTCCATCCTCGATAAACTCCCGGGCGGCCCGCCGCGAGGGCGCCAGCCCGAGCCGCACGAGACAGTGATCGAGCCGCTCCGGCGCGCGCGCGGTCGTCATCGTACGCTTTCGGTCACGAATCAGCGGCCGTGCGCGACGCCGCGCCGCAATTAATTGTTGGATAGTGCGTAGTGCTTCCAGCCCGCGATTTGCCGGAAAAATCCCGCGAACGGATCTTCATTGGGCGCGGGCGTGAAATAGCATTTCTGCATGAAGTCCAGCGCACCGGAATAGCTCTCGAAGCTCCGGCCCAACTCTTCAAACATCAAAAATCCCGGCCGGTAGAGTGAGACGTCGAGTTCCGAGACCGCGCGATAGGAGCGGGCGCCTTCCTGGAGATAATAACCGAGATAGCCGCCACGCTCGACGAAGCGCCGAAAGAGCCCCGACATGAATAGGGTGTAATCACCGACATATTTGCGCACCGTGCGCTCCGCCTCCACGCGCGCCGCCGCGCTGAGCTGGTCGTCGATTTCCGCCAGCAGCATCTCGACCGTGCTGGTGAGCCGCTTGCCCTCGGGGTCGCGCATGCGCAGCCAGCGATCCGAGTGACTGAACTCGGTCAACAGGGACGCGATATATTCGACAATCTGGCGGTCGCCCATGCCGAGTTGGTCGAAGCTTTTGCGGACCAGTTCGAGAAAAAACCCCTGGAGCTTGGGTGACGAGGAGTCCTGGATCGACATCGACGAATCCCTCCCGGCCGCAATCTTGGAAGACGATATTACAAGAGGTCCACGCGCCGTTCCACAAATTAGTTTTGGTTTGTGCCGGCCGGCGACCCCGCCACCCACCCGTCCGATCAGGCCTCCGCCGCCGCCTCGCGCAGCGCCGACTTGATCGTCCGGACGCCGGTCGCGGGCAGGCCGAACAGCAGGCGCAATTCACGTCCCGTGCTCGACTTTTCGCAGGCGGCGACCTTGAGCGGGTCGCCGGCCACCAGGATTTTGCCGCCCTCGTCGCCGCCGCCCGGACCGAGGTCGATCAGGTAATCGGCCTGCGCGATAAATTCCAGGTTATGCTCGATCACCACCACGGTATTGCCCTCGGCCACCAGCCGGGTCAGCACGCGCATCAGCCGCTTGATATCGGACGACGCGAGTCCCGTGGTCGGTTCGTCGAGCAGAAACAGCCGTCCGGCGCGTATCCCGCTGACCGTCGCGGGCAGCGGTTCGAGGTCCGCCAGCAGGAACCGCGCGAGCTTCAACCGTTGGGCTTCGCCGCCCGAAAGAGTCGAGCTTGCCTGCCCGAGTTGCAGATAGCCGAGACCGACCGCAGCCAGGGGTTCGAGCCGGCGCGCGATCGCGGGATATTTGGCGAAGAACACCAGCGCCTCGTCGACCGTCAGGTCGAGCACCTCGTTGACGTTACGCCCCTGGAAGCGGATCGCGAGAATATGGCTCTGGAAGCGCCGGCCGTCGCAGACCTCGCACTGGACTTCGAGGTCCGCCATGAAGTGCATCTCGATAATGACGGTGCCGGTGCCGTGACAGCGGGTGCAGCGGCCGCCCTCGACGTTGAACGAGAAGTCGCGCGGCTTGATTTTCAGCCGGCGCGCGTCGGGACTCGCCGCAAACAGTTTGCGGATATCGTCATAGATTTTCAGATAGGTCGCCGGGTTGGAGCGCAGCGAGCGCGTCGGCAGCTCCTGCCCGAGATGGACCATCTCGCTAATCTGGTCGAAACCCTCGATTCGCTCACAGGCGCCGACCTCGGTGATCGCTTCGCCCTTATGGCGCAGGTAGTTGTTGTAGAGCACGGTCTCCATCAGGGTGGATTTGCCGGAGCCCGAGACGCCGGTCAGACAGATCAGGCGGCCGAGCGGGATTTCGGCGGTGACGCGCCGCAGATTGTTCTCGCTCGCCTGCACGATCTTGAGCTTGGCGTCGCCCCGGCGAATCCGCCGCTCGCGCGCCAGCGCACGCATCAGCAGGGCCCGTCCCGGTGAGCCGGTCCCGTTAGCGGCCGGCGCGTCGCGCGGAGCGCCGGACCACACCAGATTACCGCCCGTGCGGCCGCCGCCCGGTCCCAGCTCGACCAGATAATCGGCGCCCGCGATCATCGTGGGATCATGCTCGACCACCACGACCGTGTTGCCGAGGTCGCGCAGATGGCGCAGCACCACCAGCAGCCGTCGCGAGTCCGCCGCGTGCAGGCCGACCGTTGGTTCGTCCAGCGCATAGAGCGTGCCCGACAGCAGTCCGCCAAGAGCGCTCGCCAGATGAATCCGCTGCGCCTCGCCGCCCGAGAGTGTGCGCGCCTGCCGCTCGAGCGTCAGGTAGCCGAGCCCGACCTCGTTGAGGTAGCCGGCGCGGTTCTTGAGTTCGCGCAGCAGCACGCCGCCGCGGAGGGCGACCTCAGGCTTTTTGCCCAAAACGGCGATCCACGTCGGCAGGTCGCGGACCGCGATATGACCGGCGGCGGCGATCGTTTTGCCGTCGATAAGGACGTTAAGCGCCTCCGGCTTGAGCCTGCCGCCGCCGCAATCCGGGCAAGGCGTGAAGCGCCGGTATTTGGCGAGCAGGATCCGGACGTGGGTCTTGTAACGTTTGCGTTCGAGCCAGCGAAAGAAGCCGCGCACGCCCGGCCAGCGCTCGTCCCATTTCTTGGAGCTCCCCGGCTCGCCGTCGAACAGCCAGGTGCGCTCTTCCTCCGACATCTCGGTGAGCGGCGCGGCGGTGCGAACCCGTGCCCGTCGCGCACATTTGATCATCCATTCGTGCATCTCGCGGTAGGCGGGCGTGCGCCACGGGGCAACCAGGCCCTGCCGCAACGAGAGCTGCGGATTCGGAATAACTTTATCGAGATCGAGTTCGGCGGTTCGCCCAAAGCCTTCGCAGCGGGCGCAGGCGCCGAGCGGGCTGTTGGGCGAGAACAGGGCGGGCGTGGGTTCGGGATACGCCGTACCACATCGCGAGCAGTTGAAGCGGCGGTCGAACGCGAGCGTCGCGATCGGCCGCGTCACACCGTCGACGCGTTCGACCGCGATCGCGCGGGCCTGGCCGCCGCCCATGTGGAACGCCTTCTCGATCGCCTCTCGCACCCGCTCCGCGCTACCTTCGGGAGTGACGGTCAGCCGGTCGATAACGATCTCGAGCATCTCCGGGCGCGCGCCGTTCTCCCCCGACGATTCGATCAGGTCGGCGGCGGCGACGATTTCGTCGCGTAAATAAACGCGATGATAACCATTTTCGCCCAAATAGGCCGCCGTTTCGCGAATAGAGCGCGAGCCGAGCGCAAACGGCGCGAGGATCAGGTAGAGGCCCGGCGCGGCGCATACGCGCGCCGCCCCGGACTCGACGCTGTCGCGGGTCACCTCGATATTGCATTGCGGGCAGACGGTCTTCCCGGCGGCGGCATAGAGCAGCCGCAGGTAGTCGCTGATTTCCGTGATCGAGCCGACCGTCGAGCGGGCGTTCTTGATCGTGTTTTTCTGCCGCAGCGCGAGCGCCGGTGGAATATTCGTGATCGAATCGACGTCCGGCCGGTCGATCCGTTCGAGGAAGAGCCGCGCATAGGTCGAGAGACTCTGGACGTAGCGGCGTTGGCCCTCGGCGTAGAGCGTATCGAAGACCAGGCTCGATTTGCCCGAGCCCGAAACCCCCGTCACGACCGTCAGTTGGCCGTGGGGAAGGTCGAGAGAGATATCGCGAAGATTGTGGGTGCGCGCCCCACGAATCGTAATTGAGCGCTGCAAAGCGCGTCTCTGGTTGATTTAGCGCGGATCCGTCAGCGGGCGCGCCTTGATCTTGCGCTCGCCTGGATATTCCGTTGCGACCTCAGCGTAAAGCTGGCGCAAACGTACGTCGAACTGGCCCTCGAGTCGCTTTACCGCGGTTTGACGCTCCGGGTCCGGCAGATGGCCGAGCTTGCGGACCTCGTCTTCGAGTTGACACATCAGATGATTGCGCCGCACCAGATACTGATAACCATTCATAGGGTTTGCCTGAAAGAAATTCCCAAGCTAGCGATTATAGTTTATCGTTGAGCAGTCGAACAACCGCGATGGATAACACCGCCTTTTCCCCAGCTGCTCCGGACGCCTCGACTTCGATCACTTCGACCGCGTGGAAGACGCCTGCGCTGCCCCACGGCTTTATGGATCGGCGGGGCGGAGTCAGCCGCGGCGCCTTTGCGTCGATGAATCTCGCCCGCTGGCTCGACGACGATCCGGCCGCGGTCGACGAGAATTGGCGGCGATGGCGCGCCGGCTATCCGGGTCTGACGCCGGCGTGCCTGCGGCAGGTCCACGGCAACGCGGTGCGGACCGTCGACGGTAATCACGACGGGACACGTCACGCGGCCGACGGAATGGTCACGGCCGCGCCGGGCGTCGCGCTCTGCGTCTTCAGCGCGGATTGCGTGCCGATCCTGCTGGCCGACGCGGCGCGCGGCGTCGTGGGCGCACTGCACGCCGGATGGCGCGGCACCCTCGCGAATATCGCGGCGGCCGGGGTGCGCGCGATGGTCGCGAGCGGCGCGCGGCCCGCCGCGATCGCCGCCGCGCTCGGTCCCGCGATCGGCGTCTGCTGTTTCGAGGTCGACGCGGCGCTCGCCGACCGGTTCGCGGTCGCGTTCCCGGCCAGTCGCCGGGACACGCGGCTCGGCCGCCCGGGCAAGGCCTATCTCGACTTGCGGCCGATTATCCGGGATCAACTCGCGATGGCCGGTCTCGATCCCGCGCGGATCGCGACCGTGGGTCCATGCACCAAATGCGCGAGTGATCGTTACTTCTCGCGCCGCGCCGCCGGCGGAGCCATCAGCGGGTTGCAGATGAGCTTCATCGGGATGAAGCCTTGAAGCACCATGCCCACCAAAACCCCCAAGCCGCCGCGCCCTCGCGAGCTGATCCGGAAGCTGCGCAAACCACTGGCGCCGCCGACCCGGGTCGCTGAGGAAGAGCGCAAGTACAAACGCGCGCGCGAGCAAGAGCGGTTGCGCCGCGAGAACCCCGACTCGACTGAGAATCAAACTGACAATAAATCTGCATTGCACAACTATGACCGCCGGAGTGACCAATAGCTGATGATCGGATTCGACTTAAACGAAGAGCAGAAGATGATCCGGGAGACCGTCGCGGCCTTCGCCGTCGACGAAATCCGTCCGGCCGCGCGGCCCGCCGACGAAACGGGTTCGATTCCCGCCGCATTGATTCAGAAGGGCTGGGAGCTGGGCCTGGTGCGTGGCGCGATTCCGGAGGCCTGCGGCGGCTATGGTGACGCGCGATCCGCCGTGACCGGGGCGATTCTCGCCGAGGAACTCGCCTTTGGCGACCTCGCGATCGCGCTCCATATGCTGGCGCCCCGGCTGCTCGCCTTCCCGCTGATTTCGTCGGGCACCGACGCCCAGCGGACCCGCCATCTGACGCCGTTGGCCACCGATAATTTTGCTGCCGCGACGGCGGCGCTGGCGGAGCCGCGTTTCGATTTCGATCCCGCCGCGATGGCGACTACGGCGCGCCGCGACGGCGCCGGCTTCGTGCTCAACGGCGCCAAATGTTACGTGCCGCTGGCGGCCGACGCCGGTGCGATCCTGGTCTTCGCCGCATCGAATCCGGAGGGTGGTTTCGCGGGCGTCGCCGGCTTTATCGTGCCTCGAGGAGCGAGCGGTCTTACGATTTCCGGGCGCGAGCAGAACATGGGAATCAAGGGGCTCTCGACTTTCGGCCTGACTCTGCGGGATTGCCGGGTTGAAGCCGACGCCCGCCTGGGCGATGAGCAGGGGATCAACTTCGTGCGGTTGCTTAGCGAATCGCGTGTCGCGATGGCCGCGATGGCGGTCGGGGTCGCCCGGGCGGCCTACGAATACGCGCGCGAGTACGCGAAGGAGCGCAAGGCCTTCGGGGTTGCGATCGCGACCAAGCAGGCGATCGCCTTTATGCTGGCCGAGATGGCGATTGAGGTCGACGCGGCCCGGCTGCTCGTCTGGGAGGCGGCGTCGCGCCTCGACAGGGGTGAGGACGGGCTCAAGGAAAGCTACCAGGCGCGCAACTATGCCGCCCAGGCGGCGTTGACCGTCACCGATAACGCGGTCCAGGTGCTGGGTGGTCACGGCTATATCCGCGAACATCCGGTCGAGCTGTGGCTGCGCAACGCGCGCGGCTTCGGCGTGCTTGAAGGTCTGGCGATTGTTTAACACAAAATGAAGACCGGGATTCTTCGCTGCGCTCAGAATGACAAAACGGGTTTTTCAGCACAAAAAATAGGCTTGTCATTCTGAGGGAGTCCGCGACCGAAGAATCCCGTGGTTAAGTCAGCTTGGCGAAAGGAAAACTATCATGA
Organism: Binataceae bacterium (SeqCode); assembly: GCA_052145175.1. GTDB lineage: Bacteria > Desulfobacterota > Binatia > Binatales > Binataceae > JAJPHI01. The sequence goes on from JBKQPD010000042.1 coordinate 6,850, forward strand.
TCGATTTTGAGCTCGAACCGCAGGTCCTCAGCCAGGTCAAGATGTACCACATGGCCGCCGAGCAACTGATGCGGCCGATATCCCGCGAATGCGACGAGAACGAGCATAGCGAGCCGCGCCAGTTCTGGAATGCGATGTGGACGGCCGCGAAGGGTCTTGCTCCGGCGCGCGCCGAAGGCTCCGGAACCAAAGCCGCCAGCGACGCCCCAAAGCTGCGCAACCTCAACACCTGCCTCAGCGTCGAGGAGTTGTGCTGGGGCGACGCGGGACTCTTTTTGTCGATTCCGGGCGGTGGTCTGGGTGGCGCCGCGATCGCTGCCGCCGGTACGCCCGAACAGCGCGAACGCTTCCTGCGCCGCTTCACCGAGGGCGAGCCCAAGTGGGGCGCGATGGCGATCACGGAGCCGGGCTGCGGCTCGGATTCCGCGGCCGTCACGACCACCGCGGCGCGCGACGGCGATCACTGGGTGATCAACGGCACGAAAATCTTCTGCACCGCCGGGCAGATGGCGGGCGCCAAATCCGACGGCCTGATCGTCGTCTGGGCGACCGTCGATCGCGCGGCCGGCCGCGCCGGAATCAAGCCCTTCGTGGTCGAGAGCAAGACTCCCGGCATGACCGTGGTCCGCGTCGAAAACAAGATGGGGATTCGCGCCTCCGACACCGCGATGCTGACGTTCGACAACTGCCGCGTGCCCGCCGACCATCTGCTCGGCAGCGCCGACGTGAAGAAAGAGGGCGGCGGTTTCAAAGACGTGATGGCGACCTTCGACGCCACCCGGCCGCTGGTCGCCGCGATGGCGATCGGGGTCGGCCGCGCCGCGCTCGATTACGTCCGCGATTTTCTGGCCGAGCAGGATGTGCCGATTCGCTACGGAATCTCGCCCCGCCGGCTGACCGCGATCGAGCGCGATTTCATGGAGATGGAGGTGCAGCTCAAAGCCGCCCGCCTGCTCACGTGGCGCGCCGCCTGGATGCTCGACGTGGGCGTGCGCAACAGTCTGGAAGCTTCGATGGCCAAGGCCAAAGCGGGTAAGTCAGTTACGCTGATCACCCAGAAGGCGGTCGAACTGCTGGGGCCGCTGGGCTATTCGCGCAGCCGGCTGGTCGAGAAATGGATGCGTGACGCCAAGATCAATGACATCTTTGAAGGCACGCAGCAGATCAACCTGATGATCATTGCGCGGCGGATTCTGGATTACAGCAGCAAGGAACTCAACTGAGAGTTTGTAAATTTTTACAAAATCGGGCGCTGTGCCGAACCAGATGCCCTCACCCGCGCTCGCGATGCTCGCGCGATCCTTCGGCAGGCTCAGGACAGGCTCTCTCCCTGGACAAGAGAGCTTTGCAAAACCGCGGAGCGCTTCGCGAACAAAGAACCGGTACCGGCTTCGCTTACGCGAAGCTGTCCGAGATCCTTCGACTTCGCTCGCGTTGCTCGCTGCACTCAGGATGACACCAAGGGGCGTTCGGCTCGGTTCGGCA
>JBKQPD010000043.1:0-6145 GCA_052145175.1 Binataceae bacterium (SeqCode)
GCTTGACCTCTGCTTCGAGCGGCTCGAGCGGGCGACGCGCCTCTTGCAGGTGCGCAAGCAGCAGCGTCACTTCGTCTTCCCGCTTTTTCATCTCGGAATGCAGTCGCTGTATTTGCGCCGCTAGCTCCGCGTGCTCCGTCTGCGCCGCCGCGAGCAGTTCCTTGCCGCGATGCGCTTCGCTCCTGGCCGCGGCCTGGGCGTCGGCGATCGCCTGATCCCGCAGCGCCAATTCGTCGCTCAAGCGAGCTCGCTCTTTCTCCAGCCCAGCGATCTGCGCGCCGAGGTCGGCGCATACACGTTCCACCTGCATCAGCATCAGTTCGTGCTTGGACCGTACCGCATCATCCGCTGCTGCAGCAGCTTTGAGTTTGGCGATCGTCTCGTCCCGCGCCGCCAACCCGTCATTCAAGCGGCTGCGCTCCCCGTCAAGCGCGGTGATCTTGTGCAGGAGGTCGGCGCGCGCCTTTTCAGAGTGATGCAGCGTCACTTCATGATTGACGCGCAGCGCCTCCTGATCCACCGCAGCCGCCTGCAGCTGAGCAATCTTCTCATCGCGCGCCGCCACTTCGCCCTGCACACGGCTACGCTCGCCCTCGAGGGCGGTAAGCTTGTGCATGAGTTCGGTGCGAGCGTCCTCGATCTGACTCAACTTCATTTCGTGCCGGACCCGCATCTCCTCGTCAGCCTCGGCTGCCGCCTGCAGCTTGGCGATCGCTTCATCCCGCGCCGCCAACTTCGACTCGATCTCGGTCACCCGCTGCCGCAGCTGATCACGCTCCAATTGCAGCGCCCCGTGATCGGTCTGCACGGCGCCGATTTTGGCGTCGAGTTCGCGAAACAGGTTGTGGTCGAACCCGCGGCGCCACTCTCGGGTCCGTAAATGTTCGAGGTACGTAGCCGCCTGCGTCTTCACGGCATTCAATTCGTGGCGCGTGGACTTCAATTCATCGCCGTCGATTGTGCGCTGCGCGGCGAGCGCCGCCGCGGATTGTTGGGTATCTCTGAGCGCAACGGCCAGCCCCGCGGACCGATTTCGCTCCGCGTGCAAATCGGCCTCGAGCTGCTCGCCGATTCTGGAACGCTCCTCGAGCGCGGGAACGACCTGCGCATGCTCGTGCTGTAGTGCGGTGAGTTGGGCGTCTCGCTCGCCGAGCGAGTGCGTCACCTGAACGATGGCGGCGTCGCGCGCCACCAAAGTATCCCGAAGCGTGCGCGCCTCGCTCTGATAGCGCTCAGCCTCGCGGAGAGCTTCCTCGATTCGCGTACGCGTAGCGTCCGCCGCCGCGTTCTTCTCGGCCAGCGTTTTATCCAATTCACGCGACCGCGTCTGTTCCGACTCCAGCATCGCGCGCAGGCCGGCAAGCTCGGCCGTCAATGCGCAGGCGCGGGAAACCGCCGTGGCCTCGGCATCGCGCGCTTTGTCGTAGGATCGGCTGAGCGCTTCGTAGTCGGCGTTCTGACGGGCAATGCGCTCCTCGACCGAGCGCACGCTCTCGGCGAGCGACGGTAGATCGACTCCGGAGGGCCGCGGAAAGTCGGACTTGGCGCTGGGCACGGCCGGCGCGTACTCCATGCGGACCGCATCGTCCTCGACATCGTCGTCGAAGACCACGCCATCCAACACGGGAAGCCGGTCGGTACGGTCGAGATCGACTTCCTGCGATTGACTGTTGTCTATCGACATCCGACTCTCCAAAAAATCAGCCTACCAAGGTATTGGGCACGCCCAATGCTACCTGACGCAATTTCTGAATCTCATCCCGCAACCGTGCGGCCTGCTCAAATTCGAGATTTCGCGCCAGCTTCATCATCTCTGCTTCCATTTTCTTGATGCGCTTCACAGCCTGTTCGGGCGGCAACAATGAGTAATCGGCACCCGAATCCCGGGAAGAGCCATCCTGCAAGGAGCGCGCGCCTTCCATGACATCACCCACCGCTTTCACGATGCTGCGCGGCGTGATTCCGTGCTGCGCGTTGAATTCGATCTGCTTGGCGCGTCGCCGGTCGGTCTCCGCAATGGCGCGTTGAATCGACCCGGTGAGTACATCTGCGTACAAAATCGCCTTCCCGCGCACATTGCGCGCGGCCCGGCCGATGGTCTGAATCAACGACCCTTCCGACCGCAGGAACCCTTCCTTATCGGCGTCGAGAATCGCGACCAACGACACCTCCGGCATGTCCAGTCCCTCGCGCAGCAGGTTGATACCGACGATGACGTCGAACTTGCCCAACCGCAAATCGCGGACGATCTCGGAGCGCTCGACGGTTTCGATGTCTGAATGCAAGTAGCGCACCTTGACGCCGTGCTCGTCAAGGTATTCGGTCAGATCCTCCGCCATGCGCTTGGTGAGGGTCGTGACCAAAACTCGTTCGTTCGCCTGCGAGCGCAGCCGAATCTCCGATAATAGATCGTCCACCTGGGCACGCACCGGCCGGATCTCGACCTCAGGGTCGATCAAGCCGGTCGGCCGCACCACCTGCTCGATGATCTGCCCCGACAGTCCTCTTTCGTACGCGGACGGCGTTGCGGATACGTAGATAGCCTGCGGCGACAGGTGCTGGAACTCCTCGAACCGCAAAGGCCGATTATCGAGCGCCGACGGCAAACGGAAACCGTATTCGACCAGCGTCTCTTTGCGCGAGCGATCGCCCTTGTACATGGCTCCCAACTGCGGAATCGTCTGGTGACTCTCGTCGATCACCAATAGCGCATTCTTGGGCAGGTAGTCGAACAAGCACGGCGGCGGCTCGCCCGGCATCCGCCCCGACAGGTAGCGTGAATAATTTTCGATGCCGGCGCAGTAACCGACTTCGTTCATCATTTCGAGATCGAACAACGTGCGCTGTTGCAATCGCTGCGCTTCGACCAACTTACCCGCATCATGCAGTTCGAGGAGCCGCGTACGTAATTCGGCGCGAATCTCCTCGACCGCCGACTGAACTCTCGCTTTCGGCGTCACGTAGTGCGTGGAAGGATAGACCGTCAGGCGCGGCATCTTGCGCAGTACCTCGCCGGTGAGCGGATCGAACAGACTCAGCGCGTCGATTTGATCGTCGAACAACTCGACCCGAACGGCCTCGCGCTCCGACTCCGCCGGGAAAATATCGATCACGTCGCCGCGAACGCGATACGTTCCCTGATGCAAATCGAGTTCGTTGCGCGTGTATTGCATGTCGGCCAGCCGCCGCAGCAGCTTGCGCTGGTCGAGACGATCGCCGCGCGACATGTGCAGCACCATGCTGAGGTATGCCTGGGGGTCGCCGAGACCGTAGATCGCCGAGACCGTCGCGACGATGATGGAATCCGGCCGCTCGAGCAGCGCCTTGGTGGCGGACAAGCGCATCTGTTCGATGTGCTCATTGATCGAGGCGTCCTTCTCGATGAAGGTATCGGAAGCCGGAACGTACGCCTCCGGCTGGTAGTAGTCGTAGTACGAAACGAAATACTCGACCGCGCTCTTGGGAAAGAACACCTTGAATTCGCCGTAGAGCTGCGCCGCCAGAGTCTTGTTGTGCGCAAGAACCAGCGTGGGACGTTGAACCTGCTGGATAACGTTGGCGATCGTGAAGGTCTTCCCCGACCCGGTCACGCCCAGCAGCGTCTGATGCGCAAGGCCGCTGCTGAGACCGTCCACAAGCTTTTCGATGGCCTGCGGTTGATCGCCCGCCGGAGCATAGTCCGAATAGAGCTCAAAGTTCATTCATCTATTCTCTCACGTTGGGAGTCATGCAGCACCCGCGAACTGGCGCCGGCCGGCTATTTTTCGTACACTTTGCCGCCCGTTTTTACATAGGTAGTTCCCTTTGGCCGTATCCCTCTCAAAGCGCGTACAAAAGGTCAAACCGTCTCCCACCCTGGCGGTCACCGCTCGGGCTGCGAAGCTCAAAGCGGAAGGCAAGGACATCATTGGCCTCGGGGCCGGCGAGCCGGATTTCGATACGCCGGTACATATCGCAGATGCGGGCGTCGATGCAATTCGCAAGGGGATCACGCGCTACACCGCGGTTGACGGTACTGCTGAATTGAAGGACGCCATCATCGCCAAATTCAAGCGCGACAACGAACTGACGTATGAGCGCAGCCAAATTATCGTCTCCTCCGGCGCCAAACAGACCTGCTTCAACCTCTGTGCTGCGCTGCTCGATCCCGGCGATGAATGCGTCATCCCGGCGCCCTACTGGGTGTCGTATCCCGACATGGTGCTGCTCGCCGACGGGGTTCCCGTCTGCGTCTACGGCGGCGCCGATCAGGGCTACAAGATCACGCCCGCGCAATTGGCCGCGGCCATCACACCGCGCACCAAGTTGTTGTTTCTCAACAGCCCGAGTAATCCCACGGGCGCAGCCTATACACGCGCGGAACTCCAGGCCTTAGGCGCGGTTCTCGATAAGCATCCGCAGGTCATCATCGCCTCGGACGAAATGTACGAGCACATTTATTGGGCCCCTGAGCCGTTCAGCAGTTTCGCGCAAGCGAATCCCCAACTCTATGATCGCACCGTCACCATCAACGGAGTCTCGAAGGCCTATGCGATGACGGGCTGGCGCATCGGGTACTGCGGCGGACCCAAGGATCTCGTGGCCGCGATGAGCACCATTCAAGGTCAATCGACATCGAACGCTTCGAGCATCTCGCAGCGGGCGGCGACGGTCGGGCTCAACAGCGACCAAGCGTGCGTAGCCGAAATGAACAAGGCGTTCAAAGCGCGCCATGACTTTGTGGTCGCCGGCCTGAATGCGATCCCGGGTATTTCCTGTCAGCCGGGAGCCGGAACTTTCTATGCCTTCGCCGACGTTACGGGAGCGATGCGTAGCTTAGGTCTCAAGGACGATACCGCCTTCGCCGAATTTCTCTTGGTCGAGGCCGGCGTGGCCGTGGTACCCGGATCGGGATTCGGGGCACCGGGACACATGCGAATTTCCTTCGCCTGCAGCATGGAGATGCTCGAAGACGCCCTGCGACGCATCCGGAACGTACTCTCGGGTCAGGTGGCGAAACGCGCCTGAGACCTCCCCGCCCGGCGGATACGTAAAGTCTTGCTCAATGATTGGCGCCTAACTCTATGAAATATGTGAATTTAGGCTCCACAGGCTTAAAGGTTTCGAAAATTTGTTTGGGTTGCATGACGTTCGGTGTACCTGAGCGGGGCGATCATCCGTGGACATTGCCTGAGGAGCAGAGTCGCCCTCTCATCCGTCACGCCCTGGACTTAGGGATCAATTTCTTCGATACGGCGAACGCCTATTCCGATGGCACCTCCGAGGAGATCGTAGGCCGCGCGTTGAAGGATTTCGCGCGCCGCGACGAACTCGTGATCGCGACCAAAGTGTTCTTTCCCATGACCCAGGATCCCAACGGCCGAGGCCTGTCGCGGAAGGCGATTTTTACGGCCATCAACGCGAGTTTGCAGCGGCTCGGCACCGATCATGTGGACCTTTATCAGATACATCGCTGGGATTACGCCACCCCCATCGAGGAAACGCTCGAAGCCCTTCACGACGTTGTGAAAGCCGGCAAAGCACGTTACCTCGGCGCCTCCTCGATGTACGCCTGGCAATTCAGCAAGGCGCTGCACCTGGCGAAAGAGAATCGCCGGACTCGCTTCGCGACCATGCAGAATCATTACAACCTCCTTTACCGTGAAGAAGAACGCGAAATGATGCCGTTGTGCGCCGACGCCGCGATAGGCGTGATGCCCTGGAGCCCGCTGGCCCGCGGGCGCCTGACTCGCGCCTGGGATACGGAAACCCCGCGCACTCGAACCGACGTGTACGGCAATGCGCTTTACGCCACGTCCATTGATTCGGATCGACGCATCGTCGATCAGGTCGCCTCGATTGCGGCCGCGCGAGGAGTGCCGAAAGCGCAGATTGCCCTCGCCTGGATAGCGCAGAAGCCATTTGTCACGTCGCCCATCGTCGGCGTCTCGAAACGCCACCATCTCGACGACGCCGTCGCTGCCCTATCGCTCAATTTGACCGATGGCGAGATTGCCCAGCTGGAGGCGCCGTACGTTCCGCACCCCGTCGCCGGTCACTCCTGAGATACCCGCGCGTTTTCTTGACTTAAAGGCCCGGCTTCCCGACAATCCGCGCCTCTTCTGAATTCCCCGGTAGCTCAGTGGTAGAGCGACGGACTGTTAAT
>JBKQPD010000044.1:0-23085 GCA_052145175.1 Binataceae bacterium (SeqCode)
TGGTCGGCGCTCACCTACAACCTGTTGCGCTCGATCAAAATGGGCTGGTTGTGAACCTGCGGCGCCCGGCTAACCGCCTGCGGCACGCCAGCCCACCCGCCCCACTCACGCTGCGGTGCGTGCGGCCCCCGGTAGCCGCCTTGATGGACCAAATCGGCAAAAGTTCACGAACTCTCAGAATGACAAAAAAAGCCGCCGGTCATAAAATGAATCCACAGCGATCAATCATTCGGCTTTCCGTTCGCACGCCAAGCCGGTATCTTGCAGATGCCGCGCACAATTAACCGATATCTTGCACGATTTGCACGACCCATACGATGCCATCGATAACGCTTGACGATCTGAATCCGCCCCAGCGCGAGGCCGTGCTGGCGCCGGAAGACGCACTGCTCATCGTCGCCGGTGCGGGCTCCGGCAAGACCCGCGTCCTGACCTACCGTATCGCGCATCTGCTCGCCGACGGACGTGCGGTGGCCGAACGGACGCTCGCCGTCACCTTCACCAACAAGGCGGCGCGCGAGATGCGCGAGCGGATCGCGACGCTGCTCGGTCCCGGCGCGCGCTTTCCCTGGGTGAGCACGTTCCACTCCGCCTGCGCTCGTATCCTGCGCGAGGACGCGGCCATCCTCGGTTATGATCGCAACTTCTCGATCCTCGACGACGCCGACACGCTCGCGCTGATTCGCCGCCTGCTGGACGAAGTGCGCCTGATGGATTCGCCCCCAGCCGAAGCGGTCCGCGCGCGAATCGATCAGGCGAAGAACGAGGCGCTGCTCCCAGCACAATTAATCGCGGTGGCGGCCAACTCGCGCGAACGGGCGCTCGCGCAGCTCTATCAAGTCTATCAGGACCGCCTGACCGCGATGAACGCGATGGACTTCGGCGACCTGCTGCTCCAGACCCATCGGCTCTTCGCGGAGCATCCGGAGGCGCTGGAACGCTGGCGCCGGCGCGCCGCGCATCTGTTCGTCGACGAGTATCAGGACACGAACCGCGTGCAGTACCTGCTGGTGCGGGCGCTGGCGGTCCCACACGGCAAGCTCTGCGTGGTGGGCGACGAGGATCAATCGATCTATCGCTGGCGCGGCGCCGATATCCGCAACATCCTTGATTTCGAAGGCGATTTTCCGGCGGTGCGGATCGTCAAGCTCGAACAGAACTACCGCTCGAGCAAGACGATCCTGGCCGCGGCCGGCGCCGTGATCGAACATAATCGCGAGCGCAAACCGAAGCGGCTGTGGACCGATAATCCGGCGGGCGAGCCGGTAACCTATTTCACCGGGACGACCGAGCGCGACGAGGCTGACTACGTGGCGCGCGAGGTGAGCCGGCTGATCGCGGAGGGGCTGTCGCCCGCCGAAATCGTGGTCTTCTATCGCGTCAACGCGCAATCGCGGGTGCTCGAAGAGGCGCTCGTGCGCCGCCGCGTGCCTTACATGATCGTCGGCGGCCAGCGTTTTTACGACTATCGCGAAATCCGGGATCTCCTTGCCTACCTGCGCCTGATCGCGAACCCGGTCGACGCCTTGAGCCTCGAGCGGATGATCACGACCCCGCCGCGCGGGATCGGCGCGAAGACTATCGAAGTGATGCGCGAGGTGGCGGAGCGCGACGGGATCACGACGTTCGAGGCGCTGGGCCGGCTGGAAACCGAATCGCGCGTGGCGCTGCGGATCGCCAAGCAGGCGAGCAACCTGTACGGCTGGATACGTGACCTCGCGGCACGCGCTAGTTCGCTCGGCGTGCGTGTGCTGCTGGAAGAGATAATCGCAGGGAGCGGCTTCGAACCCTACCTCGCCGGGCTCGACGACGCCGACATGCGGCGGCAGAACGTCGGGGAACTGCTCGCGGCGGCCAGCGCGTTCGACGCCGAGCCGAACACCGGCGGGCTGGGCGATTTTCTCGAACGGGTCGCACTGGTCAATGATAGCGATCAGGTCGCGGCGGGGGGCGGCCGGGTCTCGCTGATGACGTTGCATACGTCGAAGGGGCTCGAATACCCGGCCGTGTTTATCACCGGGATGGAAGAAGGCCTGATTCCGCATACGCGTTCACAGGACGACGCCCGGGAGATCGAGGAGGAGCGCCGCCTCTGCTACGTCGGGATGACCCGGGCGCGGCGCCTGCTGCATCTCACCAACGCGCTCTCGCGCGAAATGTACGGCCGGCGCGAGGACGCCACGCCGTCACGCTTTTTGCGCGAGATCGATCCGGCAATCTTCCATCGGATCGAGCCCGAGCAAAAACCGCAGGGGATTTTGCGGCAACCCTCGCGCGAGCCCTACGTCGATTACAGCGATAGCCAACTGCCCGAGAATGACGTTCCGGCGGGCGACGGCTGTGCAGTCGGAGCCAAGGTCCATCACGCGACTTTCGGACGCGGCGTCGTCAAGCGGCGCGAGGGCCGGGGCGAAGCGGCCAAGGTCTGGATCGCCTTCGAGCGCGGCGGGCTCAAGCTGCTGGTGCTCAAATTCGCCAATTTAAAGCCCGTTGCCGGGTAAGTGGCCATCCCCTACAATTTGTACAAGATCGAAGTGGGCGGGGACTGGACGCAGTGCGGAACGGTTATTACGGACGCGGCAGAATGATGCGGATATCGACGCTGATAGGGAATCGAGCGCTTGGTCGCTATATCGCCGTAGGTCTGCTAACCCTGCTTTGGTGCGCCGCGCCCGCCGCGGGACGCACATGGAACGAGAGCGAGTTCGAAAACCGTCCGCTCTTCGACTATCCGCTGCCGGCCGGCAAAGACTCCGTCGTCGGCTCGTTCACCGATTACAAAATCGAACACGGCGATACGCTGCTTGATATCGGGCGCTGGTACGGACTGTCGGGCACGGAAATCTCCGACGCCAACGGCCATATCGACTGGTGGGCGCCGCCGGTCGGACGCGAAGTCGTCCTGCCGACCGAACATATCCTGCCGGAAGGACCGAAAGTCGGGATCGTGATGAATATCCCGGAGATGCGGATCTACTACTTCTATCCTCCGCCGGTCAGGGCACGGCGTCATCGCGGCAAGCTGACGCCCGCCGCCTTCAGCAGCTCCGACGCACGCGTCGTCTATACTTTCCCGGTGGGACTCGGCCGTTTCGATTGGAAGACCCCGGTGGCGGCATGGACGGTCACGGCCAAGCTGACCAATCCGACCTGGGTGGTGCCGCAGGATATCTACGAGGAGCATCTGGAGCGCGACGGCGAAGCGGATCACGTCATCCCCGGCGGTGAACCCGACAACCCGCTCGGTCACTACAAACTGGCGCTGAGCCTGCCCGAGTACGGCATTCATGGCACCGACGTCCCGTGGGGGGTCGGGATGAATGTCAGCCACGGCTGTATCCGTCTCTATCCCGAAGATATCGAGCGGCTCTTCATGAAGACGCCGGTCGGCACGCCGGGGCGCTTCGTCTATCAGCCGATCAAGTTCGGCTGGCGCGGCGACGCGTTGTACGTCGAGGTCCACGACGATCTCTATGCGGTCTATCCGGGCCTGTGGAATCACGCCGTGCACGAAGTCCAGCGGCTCAAGCTCGAGAAGTACGTCGACATGGGGAAACTGGAGAAGGCGGTCGAGGCCAAGAGCGGCCTGGTAACTTACGTGATGCCCGGCGCCGAGCCCGATCAGGGTCTGGACGGCGCCGAGGCCGCGTCATTGCCGCCACCGCCTGAGACGGCCCCGGCCGTCGCAAGCACGGCGACGACCAGCGACACCACGGCGGCCGCGGCCTCGGCACCGGCGGATACCACTTCAGCCGCGGACCACGTCCCGGTCACGGATGACTCGACGATGGCTCCAGAAGCATTGCCCAGCGATACCGTCTCGCATGACGGCGATTGGGAACCGCTCCCGGCGACCACGGTCCACGGCGACTCAGTGGAGTAAGTACGAACTAACCCCCTGTCCGAAGGTTGGCCGCGCGTCGCAGACTTCGCCGCCCCCTGCTTCCGTAAACTCGACGGTTCATGTGCGGGGTTTCATGCATCCGCAGCGTCCTTTATTATGCTGCGGTGATGCGACAAATCCCCTTTCATCGTCCCGCGATCGGCCCCGACGAAGAACGTGAAGTGCTCGAAGCGTTGCGCTCCGGATGGATTACCACCGGGCCCAAGGCCAAGCGCTTCGAGCAGGAGTTCGCCGCGTACGTCGGTGCGCGGCACGCGCTCGCGGTCGCGCATTGCACCGGCGCGCTTCATCTGGCGCTCCACGCGATCGATATCCGCCCCGGCGACGAAATCATCACGACCACGTTTACCTTCACCGCGACCGCCGAAGTGATGGGTTACATGGGTGCGCGGCCGGTGTTTGTCGATATCGATCCGAAGACTTTCAACCTCGATCCCGCACAAGTCGAAGCCGTGCTCGCCAGCGGCAAGCATCGGCACGTCAGGGCGATCATGCCCGTCCACTTTGCGGGTCAGGCGTGCGATATGGATCGCATCATGGCGCTCGCGCGGCGCTACAACCTCAGGGTGATCGAAGATGCGGCCCACGCGGTCGATTCGTCGCGCCAGCTCGAAGGCCGCGGCATGACCAAGGTCGGTACGATCGGGGATATCTCGTGCTTCAGTTTTTACGCCACCAAGAATATCACTTGCGGCGAAGGCGGGATGATCACGACCGAGGACGACGCGATCGCGGCGAAGATCGCCGTGGCAAGCCTGCACGGCATGGATCGCGACGCGTGGAAGCGTTACGACTCGAGCGGGTCGTGGTTTTACGAAATTCACGACGTCGGCTTCAAGTACAATCTGTCCGACGTCCTCGCGGCGATCGGTCTGGCCCAGCTACGCCGCTCCGGGGAGCTGACGGCGCGCCGCCGGGCGATCGCGCGGCGCTACAACGAAGCGTTCGGCGACGAACCCGCGCTCGAGACTCCGGCGACGGAGGCCGGCGTCGAACACGCCTGGCATCTTTACGTCCTGCGGCTCCGGCCCGAGCGCATCCGGATCGGGCGGGCCGAGTTCATCGAACTGCTCCGCCAGCGCGGCATCAGCCCTTCCGTCCACTGCATCCCGCTTCACACGATGGACTACTACCAGAAGCGGTACGGGTATCAGAACGGCGATTTTCCGATCGCCGAGGATAGCTACAGCCGCTGCCTGTCGCTGCCGATCTACCCGATCATGTCCGACGACGATATCGCGTACGTCGCCGAGAACGTGCTGGCGCTGGCCCGCGCGCATCGCCGCTAACTTAGGATTTTTGACGCAGCTTCGCAGACTCGCCTGCTCGCTCCGCGCGGCGGCGCGCTCCGCTAGCTTAAAGATTTTTGACGCAGCTCCAGGGGGCGCGGCTGAGGAAAAAATTCGCCTGCTCGCTTCGCGCGGCAGCGCGCTCCGCTGACCTCAGATTCTTGACGCAGCTCGCAGACTCGCCTGCTCGCTTCGCGCGGCAGCGCGCTCCGCTAGCGTTAGCTCGCCGACCAGACGTCGACCAGGTAGCGGCCTTGCGCCGTCAGGTCGTCGATCCAGCGCTCGCCGTCGCCAACGTCCGTCCCCCGATGAGCCGCGCAGATCTCCGCGAAGGCCCGGCGCACGTCGGGAGCCATCCGGCTCGCGTCGCCACAAACGTAGATAAGGGCGCCGCGCTCGATTAGCGCCCAGACCGTGTCGCCACATGCGCGAAGACTTTGCTGAGCGTGGATTCTCTTTGCCGGATCGAGTCGCGAAAAGGCGACCTGCAACTCGACCACGCCCTTTGCGGCCCACTGGTGCAGCTCGTCCGCATAGATGAAATCCTGTTCCGGATGGCGGCAGCCAAAGAAAAGCATCGCGGGACCGACTGAGCGGCCAGCGGCCTTGAGCGCGGCGCGTTCCTGCAGAAAGCCGCGGAACGGCGCGATTCCGGTTCCCGGTCCGACCATAATGATCGGGACCGCGGGGTCCGCAGGCAGGCGAAAGCGCGAATGGTTGTCGTGGACGAACGCGGCGACCAGATCGCCTTCGCTCCGCCGCGCCAGATACTCGGAACAGACCCCGTAATAGTCACCGTGCCCGGAACGCGCCGGGCCGTTCACCACCGCCACCGTGAGGCTGCATCGACGCGGGTCGGCAAGCGGCGACGAGGAGATCGAGTAGTAGCGCGGCGCCAGCGGTTGGAGCATCTCGAGGTAGGCGCCAAACGGCAACGTGCACGAAGCGCACTCGTCGAGCAGATCGATCACCGCGCGGCGTGATGCCAGCACCTCGTCGCGATAACGCGTCGCCGCCGCGTCGTCACTACCGATCAACGCCAGCAGCTTGTCCCGCTCGGGCGGACATTGGGTGTAGCGCGCCAACGTCTCGATCTGGCCGCGGGTCGCCGGCGCCTGCAGCTCGAGGTAGTCGCGCAGAATGGTCATCACCGCAATCGGCTGATCGACCGGAAGTGCGGTCTTGCGTTGCGCCGTCATCCGCAGCCGCACCGTCGCGCCGTCCGCGAAGCCGAAACGACGGGCCACGCGCCGCGCGAGCGCGTGGCTGTTGCGCGGAATGACACCCAGATGATCGCCGGCGACATAACTCGCGTCCGGCGGCAGTTCGAGCTCAAGATGGCGCGTCGAGCGCTCGGACGGATGGGCGCCGGTTTTAGTATGCAGTTCGCGATTGGCGATCACCCGCATCGCGCGCGCCGCCACGGTTTTCGCCAGCGGGCTTACCGGCTCGCCGCCCAGCAGCTCGACTTCGTACAAGGGTTCACGCGCGGTCACCGCCACCTTCGCCTCGATGCCGAAACGCGCGGCGGTGACGCTCCATAGGGGCCGGTACCAGCTCTGGAACTGAGCGTCGAAGTCGCCGTGCGCGTCGCCCTCGCCACGCGGGCATAGACGCTGCGCGCCGTGTGCCGCAAGCCGTTCATCGAGCAAGCGCGGAATAGCCTGAAAGGTCGCCGCCCAGTCGCGATTACCGCAACCGAAAACGCTGTAGTTCACGCCGCTCAGCGCGTCGCTCGCCAACGCGCCGCTACTCAGCCATGCGCAAAACTTCGCGGCGTTGTCCGGCGGCGTCCCGTTGTACGACGCACTAACGATGATCACGGCGCCGCCCTTGGGCAGCTTTCCCGCATATTCGTCGAGCGTGGCGGAGGTCACCGCATAGCCATGCGCCTCACCCTCGCGCGCGATCTGCAGGGCCAGCTCCTCCGCGGTTCCCAGGTTAGATCCATAGAGCACGAGGAGCGGAGTCCCGTGACCCGCGACCGCACTGCCAGCGGGTTCGTGATCGCTACCGACAACGGCTTCCGCCACCTGATGGCCGTCGACGACGTTCGCGGTCGCGGCCCGGCGCTCATCGGTGCGCGGTCGCACTCTGATCGTGAAACCCTCGGGTTTCATAGTCAGCGTTTCCTTGAGCTTGAGACGGTAGCCGTGATGATCGATCAGCGTGAAGCGATGCAGCACTATCCCAAGCACGAGCGTCGCCTCCTGCATCGCGAACTGGCGCCCGATACACGACCGCTGGCCGTTGCCGAATGGCTTGTAGGCGCCGGACGGCAGCTTGCGTTCGGCGGCGGGCGCGAAGTTGTCGGGATTGAAGACCTCGGGATTCGGCCCCCAGACGGTCGGGTCGCGATGCAAGGCCGGCAACAGCACCAGCACGATATGATTTTTCTTGATCGTGTACTTGCCGCCGAGCACGGTGTCGGCCAACGGCCGGAGCGAGAAGGCGGGAGCCGTCGGCCACAGCCGCAACGTCTCCTTCAAAACCTGCACGAGATAGCCAAGCTGGTTGACCTGCTCGTAGGTCGGGATCGCCTGCGGGTCCGGTCCCAGCACGCGGTCAACCTCGTCGTACGCCCGCGCGAGCGCGTCTGGATTATGCATCAGCGCGTTGATCGCGAACGCCAGCATCCCGCTGGTCGTTTCGTGCCCGGCAATCAGGAAAGTGAGTATCTGGTAGCGGATATTGGTATCGTCGAGCTGTCCGCCGGTCTTCTTGTCGACGCCCGCGAGCATGTAGTTGAGCAGGTCCGGATGGTGCGTCAGGTCGGCGCCGGTGGCGCGGCGCTCGCGCACCAGGCGGTCGACCATCCCATTCATATATGCGATATCGCGGGCGAAGCGCCGGTCGCGTCCGATCCGGATCAGGTTCTCGCCGGGCAGCCGCCGCCCCTGCTGCATCGCCCCTTCCAGCGCGTCGACCATCGCCTCGACGAAGGGATGGCTGGTGTCGCGATAGAATGAATTGAAGCGGTAGGCGAAGCCGCAGAGACCGATCGTATCCAGCGTCAGCGCGGTCATATCGCGCGCAACGTCGATCGCGTCGTCCGGATTGAGCCGCGCCCACTTGGCCACGAGTTGGCCGGCGATATCGAGCATCATCTCGTGGTACGAGCGCATCGCGCGCTGGCTGAAATTCGGCAGCAGGATATTGTGCGCCTTGCCCCAGTTGGGCTCCTGCGTCTCCGCGGTGAAGAGCCCGTCACCGCTGAACTGGCGGACCTTACTGAGCGCGCCGGCGACCGATTTGTCGAAGCGCGACTCGTCGCAAACCTCGTTCACCAGCTCGTGATCCGAGATCACGATCAGATAGGTTCCGCGCACCGCGAGCCGGTAGATGGGTCCATACTGCTGGGCGAGCCGCACCAGACCTTGCACGGGTCCTTTCGAATCGAAATCGAGCAGATTGCCGACGAAGGGTTTCGCGGGAGGCTGTGGAATCTCCATCAAGTCTGAACTCGCCATCTGTGCCAAAGGCCCTCCGCTGCGCGTTCGCGCCCGTCCGAGCAAGAGCCAAGCTTAGCGGTCACGCGCGCCGACGAATACTCGCAGGGGCCACCCCGTTCGGAGCTAGAATCTCTTACTCGCTCACCGCGAGCGAATGCCGTAAGATTTTCGCCTGAGGTAAGCGAACGTGCGAACGCTGGTGACGGGTGGCGCGGGGTTTCTCGGTTCCCATCTTTGCGAGCGACTGCTCAACGAGGGCCACGACGTAATTTGCCTGGACAACTTTTACAGCGGCAAGCGCGACAACGTCGCACATCTGCTCGGCAATCGGCATTTCGAGCTGGTGCGTCACGATACGGTCGAACCGATCCTCCTCGAGGTCGACCGGATCTTTCACCTGGCCTGCCCGGCCTCGCCCGTGCACTATCAGTACAATCCTGTCAAAACGATCAAGACCAGCGTGATGGGCACGATCAACATGCTGGGGCTCGCCAAACGGGTCAAAGCGCGTATCCTGCTGAGTTCGACGAGCGAAGTCTATGGCGACCCGGAACAGCATCCGCAAACCGAGAGTTACTGGGGCCACGTCAACCCGATCGGGGTGCGCTCCTGCTACGACGAGGGCAAGCGCGTCGCGGAATGCCTGATGATGGATTACCATCGGCAAAATGGTGTGGATATCCGTATCGTGCGCATCTTCAATACCTATGGCCCGCGCATGGCGGTCAACGACGGGCGCGTGGTCTCGAATTTGTGCGTCGCGGCACTGCGGGGCGAGGACCTGCCGGTCTATGGTGACGGCAATCAGACCCGCTCTTTCGCCTACGTCGACGACACGATCGACGGGTTGGTGCGCATGATGGAGGCGCGGGATTTCATTGGCCCGGTCAATATTGGTAATCCCGATGAATTCACGATCAGTGAACTCGCCGCGCTGACGCTCGAACTCACGCGCAGCTCATCCAGGATCGCCCATCATCCCGCGCCGCCGGATGATCCGGTGCGGCGGCGTCCGGATATTACGCTCGCGCGCACCAAGCTCGGCTGGGAGCCGAAGACCCCGCTGCGCCAGGGCCTCGCCCTGACGATCGATCATTTCAGGAAAGAACTCGGGCTGACGCGCGCGTGACGGCTCCGGGTCATTGGCTCAACACGAGGGAAGACAGAGATGCCGACAGCGCTGATAACCGGGGCCTCGAGCGGCTTGGGCGAGCAGTTCGCCTACGCGCTGGCGCATCAGAAATATGATCTGGTCCTCGTCGCACGGCGCAAGGACCGGCTCGAGAGCGTGGCGGCCAGCGCGCGGGAATTCGGCGCGGCGCGCGTCGAGCTGATCGTCGCCGATCTCGCGCGGCGCGACGGGCCTCAACAGGTTTGCAATCAGCTTGAAGCCGCGCGGATTACCGTCGACTACCTCGTCAACAATGCGGGCTTCGGCACCTCCGGCAACTTCGCCAGCCTCCCGCTCGAACGCGAGAGCGAGGAGATCGATCTCAATATCAGCGCGCTCGTTGCCCTGACCCGATTGCTGCTCGCGCCGATGGTCGAGCGGCACAGCGGGACCATCATCAACGTTGCTTCGACCGCATCCTTTCAGGCCGTGCCTTACATGACGACTTACGCCGCGACCAAAGCGTTCGTCCTGAGTTTCACTGAAGGCCTTGCGGGCGAACTGGTCGGCAGTGGCGTGCGGGTGATGGCGCTCTGCCCCGGGCCGGTCAAGACCGAGTTCCAGGCGGTCGCCAACAATGAGCGGAGCCTGATGCCGGAGTTCATCTACGTCCCGGCGGAGAAGGTGGTGGCGGACGGGATCGCGGCGGCGGCCAGCGGGCGCACGGTCTACATCGCGGGCATCTTGAACGCAGTCAGCGCCGCGATGACCCGCTTCGTGCCGCGCGCGCTCATCCGCGCGATCGCCCGCCGGATCTACCGCCCCTCGGCGGACCAATGAAACCGCCGCGTGGCTGATCAATCCTTGAGCAGGTGCCGCGCGATCACGACGTGCTGAATTTGTGAGGTCCCTTCGTAAATTTGCAGCAATTTCGCGTCGCGCATCAGCTTTTCGACCGGATATTCCTTCATGTAGCCGTAACCGCCGAAAATCTGCACGGCGTCGGTAGTGATCTTCATGCAGGCCTCCGCGCTGAACAGCTTCGCGTAGCTCGAGACCGGGTTGGGCATTTCGCCGCGATCGACCATCCAGGCCGCCTTGTAGGTCAGCAGGCGCATCGCCTCGATATTCACCGCCATCTCGGCGAGCATGAACTGAATCGCCTGGAAGCTCGCGATCGGTTGGCCGAAGGCCTTGCGCTCCCGTGAATACTTGAGACATTCGTCGAGCGCGCGCTGGGAGACCCCGATCGCGATTGCGCCGATCTCGGGGCGGCTGCGGTCGAACGTTCCCATCGCGTACTTGAAGCCTTCGCCCTCCTCGCCGACCAGCGCGTCGAGTGGAATTCTGAGCTCGTCATAGACGATTTCGCCGGTATCCGCGGCTCGCTGGCCGAGTTTGCCGTGCATCCGGTTGCGCGTGATGCCGGGCAAATTCGCCGGGAAGACAAAGCATGAGATACCGCGATGCTTGAGTTTGCGATCGGACGTCGCGAAGGTGACGATCCAGTCCGCCATCGAGCCGTTCGAGATGAAATGCTTGGTGCCGTTGAGAACGTAGGAATCGCCCTCGCGCCGATATGTCGTGCTCAAGCCTGCAACGTCGGAGCCAGCGGCGGGCTCCGTTATCGCGAAGGCGCAGAACGTCAGTTTCTCAGCCAGCGCGCCAAGATAGGTGCTTTTCTGCGCCGTGCTCCCCGCGATTACGATCGGCAGGGCGCCAAGGTCGTTGGCGGCAATTGAGTTCGATATCCCGGAGCAGCCGTAGTTGAGCTCCTCACTAATCAGGCAGGTGTCCAGGATACTGAGTCCGGGCCCGCCAAACTCTTTGGGCACCCCGAAATTCATCAGGCCGGCGGCAAACGCCTTCGCGCAGATATCGCGTGGAAAGATCTCCTTCTCGTCATACTCCCGCGCGCGTGGAATTATCTCCTGCGTGCTGAACTTGCGCGCGAGAGCCTTGAGTTCGAGTTGCTCGTCGGTCAGATCAAACCCGATCATCGGCAATACTCCTTTTGGGCGATGCGCCTTTGCGGCCTGGGACCGTTGGCGTAGGCTAGCAATGGTCGGACGCGCTGTTAATCGTTAATTGTGAAAGGGTCTAACTCGATGCTGCGAAGGCTGCACTTGTCGCTGGTGATCGTCCTGCTCCTCGGCCTGGCCGGATGCGGTGTCAACAAGTTCCCGGCCCTCGACGAACAGGTCAAGGCGGCGTGGAGCGAAGTGTTGAACCAGTACCAGCGCCGCGCGGATTTGATTCCGAATCTGGTCGAAACCGTCAAGGGCTACGCGCATCAGGAGCAGCAGGTGCTGACCCAGGTGGTCGAAGCGCGCGCGAAAGCGACCCAGATGCAACTGCCGGCGGACGTGCTGTCGAACCCGCAAGCCTTTCACGAATTCGAGCAGAATCAATCCGCCCTGACCGGGGCTTTGGGCCGGCTGCTGGTGGTAAGCGAAAAATACCCCGACCTCAAATCGAATCAGAACTTCCTCGCCCTGCAATCGCAGCTCGAGGGCACCGAAAACCGGATCGCGGTGGCACGCCGCGACTATATCCTGGCGGTGGAAAGCTACAATACGGCGCTCCGCTCGATCCCCGACCGCTGGATCGCGGGGTTCTTCTATCCCGAGCTCAAGGTTCGCGAAACTTTCACTATCTCCGAGCAGGCGCAGCAGGTACCTCAGGTAAAGTTTTGATGGCTGCCGGACGCCTGGCCAATTCCCGCAATACCCGCGCGCTGTTGATCGTCTGGCTAGCGCTACTGCTGCCGGCTCCGGCGCTCGCTGCGACCCCGAAGTTCCCCGCCTTGACGGGTCGCGTCGTCGATGACGCCGGCGTTTTGAGCTCGTCGACGCAAAGCGGTCTGAGCGAAACGCTGGCACGACACGAGCAGGCCACCGGCGAGCAGGTGGTGGTAGTGACCCTCCCTTCGCTGCAGGGATTCGCGATCGAAGACTTCGGCTATCAGCTCGGGCGCGCCTGGGGAATCGGGCAGAAAGGCAAAAACACCGGCGCGATTCTCATAATCGCACCCAATGACCATAAGGTGCGGATCGAGGTCGGCTACGGCCTAGAGGGCAAGCTGACCGACGCGCAGAGCCGGGTCATTATCGAGCGCGACATTCTGCCGGCGTTTCGCCGCGGCGACTTCGACGCGGGCGTCACGGCCGGCACAGCGTCGATCCTGACCGTGCTGGGTGGCGACGTGGCCAGCCCGGCGACGACCCAGCACGATGCGGCCTGGAGCCCGCCGGGATCGTCGAGTCTGGTCAGCCCGCTGTTGATTTTCGGTATCTACGGACTTTTCTATTTGTTCTGGATGCTCCGCGCGAGGCGTTATCGTGCCGGACGCTATGGCGGGGTATGGCGTTCCTCGGCCGCCGATCCGCTGGGCATCGGAATGATCGGAAACCGGTATCCGCGTGGGCCATTCTATGGTGGCGGATTCGGCGGCGGCGGTTTTGGTGGAGGAGGCGGATTTTCTGGCGGGGGCGGCTCCTTTGGTGGTGGCGGCGCTTCCGGCGGCTGGTGACCTTCGATGCCCGCGCTCAAGCCGGAAGAACGTCAACGTGTCGCGGCCGCCACCAAGGAAATTCACGACCGTACGGGCGTCGAACTCGTGGTCGTCGTGAGGCACGCGAGTGATCACTACGCGCTCTACCCGATGCTCTGGGCGAGTATGACCGCGATCATCAGCCTGGTCGTGCTCGGGCTGTTTTTCCTGCGGCTCCCGATCCGGATCGCAACTATGCTGCAGGCGCTTATCCTGCTCCTGCTGACACTGGCTTTCGACTGGATGCCCCTGCGGATGCGGCTGGTGCCACGCCATACCCGCCATTCGCTGGCGCACACGCTCGCGCACCACGAGTTCGCCGCCCATACGATGGCGGGTGACCCGGGCCGCAAGCTGATCCTGCTGTTTGTGTCGCAGGCCGAACATTACTTCGAAGTGATCGCCGATCGCGCGACCCATCGAGGCGCTGGGGAGGGCGCCTGGGAGGCTATCGCGACGGAGTTTACCCGGGCCGCGAAAACCGGCCCTCTCGGCGATGCCGTGATCGAAGCGGTGCGACGCTGCGGTGTGGCGGCGGGACCCGCCGCGACCTCACCCCCGGAGCCGGACGCGTGAGCTTCGGCGGTGGACGCGGCTCGCGTTGGCATTTCGAGCCGCCGCCGCGCTAAGCTCCAGCCGAAGTTTCCGTGAAGGGAGAAACCCATGTCGTTAAGTCTTATCGCCAAGATCAAGGCCAAGGCCGGCTCCGAAGGCAAACTTGAAGAAGCCTTCAAGGATATGATCAAGCAAGTACGCGCGGCTGAGCCTGGATGCGAAGCCTACGTACTGCATAAGTCCACCAAGGATCCGACCCAGTTCATCTGGTTCGAGAAGTACGTCGATCAGGCGGCCTTCGACGCGCATCGCAAGACCGACCATATGAAAGCGATGGGCGGGCGTATCCGCGACCTGCTCGACGGTGCTCCCGAGCTGGAGATGATGACCGAGCTCGACCGCAAGTAAAATCGCTCAACCTGGCTGGCTTCGGCGGATGGCGGACTTGACCCGCCATCCGCTCTGGCGGCTCAACATCGGGCGCGACCGCCAGCCGCGACTCGGCGTATAATCGCCGTATGCCACGCACAATTCTGATGGGCGACCCGGCGCACTTCTCGGTGCGAGGCGGCGCGAATCCCCATACCCGGAACGTGCTCGGCCTGCGCAAAAAGGTCGATGCGGACCGGGCCCGCGAGCAATGGCACGCGCTGGCCCGCGCACTGATCGCGCATGGTACCGAGGTCTGCGTGGTCGAGCCGCACGCAGAGCTTTCGGGGTTAGTCTACCCGGCGAACGCCGGCTTCCTCTATCCGCTCGAGGCCGCCGATCCCACGATCCCGAAACGGTTCTACCTCGCGCATCTGTTGCCGACGCGCGCCGCCGAGCGCGAAGTCTACCGGCCGATGATCCAGTCGATGGGCTATGCGACAGTCGATGTTGCTCCGCGGTTCGAGGGTGAAGCGGATTTCTTTCCCGCCGGCCGGTTCATGATCTTCACGCACGGCCGGGTCGAGCGGCAGCGTTTCGTGCCGCGGCTCGGGATCCCGCCGTGGCGAAGAGTCTACGGATTTCGCTCGGAACTCGCGGCGCTCGAGGAGCTGCGCACGATCGTGGGGGAACGCCCGGTGTTGCCGATCGAGCTCGTGCTCGAGGCGCACTATCATGGCGATACGGCGCTATGCTCGTTCGGCCCCCGCCGCGAATTCCTCCTCGCATACATGGAGGGTCTCGCGCCAACGTCGCGCGATCGCATTCGTGAAAACTTCGGTGACCATCTGATTCCGCTATCGCTCCACGACGCGGAATTGTACGCGGCCAACTCCTACCAGACTGATTACAACGGCCGCCTCTATCTCTTCATGCCCGAAGGGGTAAGCGCTCAACTTCTGAACGACGTGCGGTCGCGGGCGGTGGAACCGGTGCTCGTCAATGTCAGCGAATTTCTCGCCAAGGGCGGCGGTTCAATCAAGTGCATGATTCTTGACCTGGGGCCGTCGGACGAGCAGCCCCGTGATCCGGCCGCGATCAAGTTCCGCGCCGCACGTTCGTATCAAAACTATTTCAATGTCTGATACTCACTCCCACCTTCTGATGCTGGTCTTGGCGTGTATCTTCTTTGGTTATGCACTGGTCAATTCGCTGGTCTTCTATCGGCGCGCACGCCGGGTCGACGCATATCAGAACAAGGCGATGGCTGATTTCGCGCGTTCGCGCCGCTATGGCCAGACCGTCTGGCTAAGCGGTGTTATCGGGGCGATCGGCTTCACGGTCGCTTCATGGGAGCTGATCCTCGCGCTGTGGCGCTGAGGCCACCCCGACAGCCCTTCAGCGCATCACGATACCGTCGCGCGAGATATCCAGTAACCACGCCGTACATCCAGCGTTCGCCGAGCTTGTCCACAGCTGATCCGTAACGATGGTGCCGGCGAGTGCCGCGGTCGCCTCCGTCAACCCGACGGGGGCAAAGCCGTGACGCGTGAAAAATTCGCCAATCTCCGGCGGCGCCAGGGCGTAGAGACCGCGCGCACCGCGCGTATGAGCCGCCGCGCGCGCCGCCGCGAGCAGCGCCGTGCCGATACCACGCCGGCGCCACTCCGCAAGAACCACGAGCGCGCCAAGCACGGCGATATCGATACGGGTTTCGACGCCGGCTACGCCAACCGGCCGCGTGCCGATGCAGGCGCTCAAATAACAATGCCCCGGCCGCCCGAGCCCGGTCGCGGGTAGCCCCGTCGCTTCGAGCAGCGTTGCGATCCACGCGAAGTCACGTGTCTGCTCGATCACGAGTTCGCCGTCGTCGCGATGGCGGCGGATTTTCTTGACCCGCGGGGCCATAACGAACGGGCTATTTCTTCGGCGCCGGCCAGAGCTGGGCGCCGCTCTCCTCGTCGACCACCACAATCGCCTTGGCCGGACAGGCGCGCGCGGCCGCCAGAATCACGTTGTCCGCCGCGCCCGCCGGATTGTAGACCTCGGCCTTGCCATCATCGCCGAGCTGAAAGACGCCAGGCGCCGTCTGCGTGCAGTCCTCACTCGCGATACATTTCGCCTTGTTTACCGTGGTTTTCAGTTTCGCCATCCAAAGCCTCCACAGAGTTCACATGAAGCATAGAATTTGCGCGGAACCTGCGGCAAGCTGGCGCATCGCCAGCGGCGGATGCCTGCCGGGCTTCTGCTTAGTCGCGGCGACTGATATTTTCCACGCAGGCTCTATGGCGATCGTGGGAACGGGAATCGACACTATCGAAGTCGAACGGGTGGAACGTGCGCTGACGCGGCCGCTCACCGGCGATCGTTTTCGCGCGCGCGTCTTCACCGATCGCGAAGTCGCCTACTGCGAGTCGCGCGGGCGCGGACGCTTCCAGAGCTACGCGGCGCGATTCGCGGCCAAGGAAGCGACGATGAAAGCGCTGGGCACCGGATGGAATCGCAACGTGGGCTGGCGCGAGATCGAAGTGGTCCGCGAGCGCGGTCAGGCGCCGACGATCAAGCTCAGCGGGAAAGCGGCAGCTTTCGGCCTGCGTCGCAATATCGAGCGCTTCCATCTGAGCATAACGCATACGGCGGCGAGCGCGATCGCGCATGTTATCGCCGAGCGCTGAAGCGCCGCTAGCGGAGCGCGTTGCGCGGCGGAGCGAGCAGGCGAGTCTTTTCTTTGGCCGCGCCTCGCAGACTCGGCCGCCCCCTGGAGCTGCGTCAAGAATCACTGTAAAGAGCGAGGAGATGGGGAGATATGAAGCTTAAGGATTCGGTTGCGGTAATCACGGGCGGAGGCTCCGGCCTCGGTGGCGCGACGGCGCGCGAATTCGCGGCCGAGGGCGCCCGCGTCGTCATTCTTGATTTGCCTAATTCCCCCGGACCAGGCCTTGCCGAAACGCTGGGCGCCAACGGGCTGTTCATCGCCGCCAACGTCACTTCCGGCGCCGAGACGGAACAGGCGATCGCCCAAGCCGCGAGTCGCTTCGGCACGGTGCATATCGCGGTCAACTGCGCCGGTATCGGCCGTGCCCAACGCACGATCAGCAAAGAGGGGCCGCACTCGCTCGACCTGTTCAACGCGGTCATTCAGGTCAATCTGGTCGGGACTTTCAACGTGATTCGTCTCGCGGCGCTTCAGATGGCGAAGAACGCGGCCAACGCCGACGGCGAGCGCGGCGTGATCATCAACACCGCCTCGATCGCCGCCTTCGACGGTCAGATTGGACAGGCGGCTTACTCGGCTTCAAAAGGCGGCGTGGTCGGCATGACGCTGCCGATCGCGCGCGATCTCTCCTCGATCGGTATCCGCGTCTGTACGATCGCGCCCGGCACTTTCGACACCCCGATGCTCGCGACTTTGCCCGAACCCGCACGCAAGGCCCTGGGCGCACAGATTCCTTTCCCTTCCCGCCTCGGGCGTCCGGAAGAGTACGCGGCGCTCGCCCGCCATATCGTCGAAAACGCGATGCTGAATGGGGAGACAATCAGGCTCGACGGCGCGCTCAGAATGGCGCCGCGCTAGGGCTACTGCGCGGGAATCCAGGCCGGCATCGCCGGGGCCGGCGTATTCGGTGCAAGCGGCGCCCGAGCACTGTGGTGGCCCTGGCTGAACAAGGAATCTTCCACGGATATAGCCGTAATATAGAAGCGATTCGGATAATGCTGATCGACCAGCATCAGCGCGCCGCCACTGGTCATCCTGAAGGGCAGATGCATGATTAGACGCGCGCCTTCGAACAGCGCAAGTTCCATTGCCACTCCACCGTCCCCGTCCTCCTGCAGCGGCGCCACCTGCAGAATATGTCCACCTGGCAGATTGAAGGCCACCGCGCCGCCGCAGGACGAAGCCTCGCGCTGACTTTTTATCAGGCGATAGTTGGTGTAATCGAACATCATCCTGAGGCGCGGCGCGAGACCTTTGGAGGTCAGCCGCGGGTCCATCTTGATGGCCGGTTGCCTGATCGCGAACGGGTGCGGAGCGACGCTTTGCGGCGTGTAAGTCGCCATAATCGAGTCAACGTTGATCTTGATCGGCAGCGATCGATCCTGGGCTGCGACCTGGCTACATAGACCAAGCAAGCACAGCGTCGCGAGCCAGACGACGCTATAAACCCAGTTGACGGTCTGCATACTTAGGGCTGATCCGGAATCCAAACCACCGTCGTATCGGTTCGGGGTTCGTTCCAGACCGCCACCGAAGGGCTCTGGCCCGCGCCCAGATCCGAGAGCATTTCTTGCAGGTCACTCGCCGCTTTGACCTTGCCCTGATCGACCACGTTGGCAAGATTGTCGTCCGTCACGCCGGATTCCCCGCTGGCCGATGTCAATTGCGGGGCCGCACCCGCGACTCCCAAGTTGGCGCTCGCGAGCGCCGCCGCCGGCCGCGCCGTCGCTCTCGCGTTGGCTATCACGACGGGTCGCGCGTCCCGACGGGTCACGAACTGCCGAACGTCGGGACCGGCGATCAGCATCGTCAAGACCGCGGTTGCCGCGGCTACGCCCCCAAACTCGATTACCGATGCCAAGCGCCCCAGGGAGTCCCACCAATTCGCGAGCCGGACGCGAATTGGAATCCGCCGCGGCTCAAGACGCGCCGTTACCGCCTGGGCGAAATGATCGAGGGGCGGAACGGTCACGACGTCGCGCAGGGCGACGCCCAGCGCCCGGTAATCCTCGAGCGCCGCCTTGCATTCGCCACACTCGACGACATGAAAAGCGACATCTTCCATCTCATGCGGCTCGAGCTCGCCGTCATCGAAAGGGCCGAGCAAAAGATGAATTTCATCGCAGGAGGCCATACTCCTCAGTCCTTATCCACGTCTTTAAGGATTCCGCGTAGACGGTTGCGGGCATAGTGCAGGCGGCTCATCACAGTCCCGCGCGGGCATTGAAGAATATCGCCAATTTCGTCGTAGGAGAGCCCTTCCACTTCGCGTAAAAGTATCACTGCGCGATGCTCCGGCGTCAACTCCTTGAGAGCCTCGCGCAGACGCCGGTTGAGTTCGTTACGCGCGGTTTCCGCAAAGGAATTGCCACGCTCGCTGGGCAGCCGGCCAAGCTCGAACTCGCCTTCCTCGCCACGAAGCACCGTGTGGCGGCCCTCGCGGCGGCGGAAGTCGATCGCCAGATTAGCGGCGATCCGATAGAGCCAGGTCGAGAGACTCGAACGCGATTCGAATTTCGCAAGATTCTCATAGGCGCGAACAAAAGTCTCCTGCGCGAGTTCAAGCGCGTCATCCTGATTATGCACCACCGCCATCGCAACCCGCACGACGCGATGCTGATAGCGTTCCACCAATAGCCCGAACGCCTCCGCGTCCCCCTCCCGGGCTCGACGGATCAGCTCGGTTTCATCCGCCTCCAGGCGCGCTGCTCTACTCAATAGGTTTAGACGACTCGATGTCTCAAAAATTCAGACCTGAATGCCAATGATAGAGGAAACCCGCGTACGCTGGGCAGCCCGCACCAGCGGATGCCGGGACGGACCCGGATCGCATCACAGCCGTTCGAGCTGGGCCCAGTTAGGACCTGCTTTCAACTCCACCCTGAGCGGAACCTTGAGCTCTGCCGCCTCCTCCATCGCGCGCCTGACCAGGTCGCCACACTCCTTCAAAACATCATTTTTTACTTCGAGCAGCAATTCATCGTGTACCTGCAAGACCATCCGCGCGTCGACCCGATTTTCCATCAAGGCCGCGTCCAGCCGCACCATCGCCAGCTTGATCAGATCAGCCGCACTGCCTTGAATAGGCGTGTTCGTCGCGATTCGCTCGGCTTGCGCCCGCGCGCCGCCGTCCGGTCCGGTCAGTTCAGGCAGGTAGCGCCGACGTCCGTACATCGTGGCCACGTAGCCACGCTCGCGGGCGCCGCGCAAAGTTTCCTCCAGATAGGTCTTAACCCCCGGCAATCGCTCAAAGTACCGCTTGATATAGTCGGAAGCCTCCGCAAACGGAATCCCGAGCTCGCCGGCCAAGCGCTGCGGACCCATCCCATAGATGATGCCGAAGTTGATCACTTTCGCCAGGCGCCGCGCCTCGACGTCGGTTTTGGCCGCCCCCAGCACCTCGGCCGCCGTGCGCGCGTGGATATCCTCGTCCTGCGCAAAGGCCGCCACCAGGGTCGCATCGCCGGAAAGATGGGCCAGAATACGCAGTTCGATCTGCGAGTAATCGGCCGAGAGCAGCACGTAGCCCGGCGCCGGCACGAAGGCGCGGCGAATCCGACGACCCTCGACGCTGCGGATCGGAATATTCTGCAGATTGGGATCGGTTGAGCTGAGCCGTCCGGTCGCGGCGATGGTCTGATGGAACGAGGTATGGATCCGGCTGGTCGCCGGGTCGATCAGTTCGGGCAGAGCGTCGCTGTAGGTCGATTTGAGCTTGGTGATCGTCCGATATTCGAGCAGCTTTTGGGGCAAGGGATGGCTCGCGGCCAGCTTCTCGAGCGTATCCGCGTCGGTGGAAAAACCGCTTTTGGTCTTCTTGAGACCCTTGGCCGAAAGCTTCAATTCGTTGAACAGCACCTCACGCAACTGATTCGGCGAATTGAGGTTGAACGCACGCCCCGCCAGCGCGAAACATTCCGCTTCGAGACCGCTGAGCTGCGCGCTGAATTCCGCCGAAATCGCCCGGAGCCCGGCGGCGTCGATACCGATTCCGACCCGCTCCATCTCGGCCAGCACGCGCGCTACCGGCAGCTCGATTTCGTCATAGAGCCGATCGAGTTCGTTGGCGACAAGCTTGTCGCGCAGCGTCGCGCGGAGCGCCTCGACGATAGCGGGCTCGGCACCCATCGGGGAGTTCCCACCGAGCGGGGCGAGATGCTCGCGATAGAGGTCGTCCAGCGCCGGCTCCGGCTTCCCTGGATTGATCAGAAAGCCCGCGATCATCGTGTCGAGATCGACCGCTGCAGGCACTACGCCGAAGCGGCGCAGCAGGCCCAGATGACGCTTCAGGTCGTGACAGGCCTTGACCGGCTGAGCCGCGGCCAGCAGGTCCGCGGTGGCATCGATCAAATCACGGCCAAAGGTGTAGACCGGCGCGCCTTCGGCCTTGAGCTTGAAGACGAGCGCCCCCGCGTCGTCCCCACCGAGATGGAAGGCGAGGCGTTGCGCAGCCCGCAGTTCCGCGACGACCGCGTCCAGATTCGTCGCGGTAATGTTGATCGCGGGAGTCTCGTCAGCCGGCGCGGCGTTTGCCTCGACGGGCACGATTTCGGCCAAAAGCGAGCCGAATTCCAGCTCGCGCAGCAGCTCGGCCGCCGCCTCCGGATCGATTCCGGGCCAGCTCAGGTCGGCTGGGCTAAATTCGAGCGGCACGTCGGTTGCGATCGTGACTAATTGACGCGCCAGTTCGGCGTCCGCGCGATGCTCCGCTAACACCCCGCCAAGCTTTTTCGGGATACGCGCCTTGACGTCGCTGATCCGATCGAGCCCCTGGTAGAGCGCGTCGAGCGAGCCAAAATGCTGGATAAGCGCGTTCGCGGTCTTTTCGCCGACCCCAGGCACACCTTTGACATTGTCGATCGCGTCACCCATCAGGGCCATGATATCGACGAGCGTTGAGGGCTCGACGCCGAAGCGTTCACGGACCTCGCGCAAGCCCGTGCGCTTGCCGAACATCGTATCCCACAGCGTGATGTTCGGGCTGACCAATTGCATGAAATCCTTGTCGCCGGTGACGATTACGACGTTGAAGCGCTCGCGCGCGCCCTGGACCGCCAGCGTCCCGATAACGTCGTCGGCCTCGTAGCCATCGATCACCAGCCGCCGGATCCGAAAGGCGTCGACCGCGCGATGGATATAGGGAATCTGCGCGATCAGATCGTTGGGTGTCACGACCCGATTCGCCTTGTATTCCTTGAACAGATCGTCGCGAAACGTCTTTTTCGCGGAGTCGAAGACCACGGCAATATGGCTCGGGCGCGCGTCCTTCAGCAGCTTCTGCAGCATCCGGATAAACCCATAGACCGCATTGGTCGGCAATCCACGGGAATTGTTTAACTGGGGAAGCGCGAAAAAGGCCCGGAAGATATAGCCGGAGCCGTCAACGAGATAGAGATTACGCCGTTCGTCTGCCACAATAAGACTCGAATCAGTATAGCAGGATTAATGTGCAAGCTCGATCGCAGCGCCGTGCGGCCAATGTCGGTCGGTACTCGGCTACTGTCCGGCCCTAGTCCGCCAATAGCCCGGCCGCCGATGTGCATGAGCGACCGCCAAGATCAGTACACGCTGACGCTGTATGATGTAAGCGATCGCGAAAGGAAAGCGCTGGAGAATGAGGCGGCGTACCCGCGTGCGTGAGCGCCAGTCTGGCCAAACTGGCCACATTCGAGGGTTTTCGGCAATGACCGAGAAGGCGCGCGAGACCTCATTCAGAAAGGCCGTGCCGAGACTTGGTCGCTGTACTTCGTACCAGTCTGCCGCGTCGCCCAGGTCGCGTATCGCCCCGGAGTGAAGCTCGATTCTCAAGCCCTAGCGCGCTCGTAATCGAAGCTCGATTCTTCGGCGTACTTCCGTCCAGTCTTCCAGCTTGGCGGCTCCGCTGAGCACCTCGCGTGCTCGCCGCTCAAGCTCTTCCAGCCATGCCTCCGCCGCATCGGGGTCTTCTGATTCGTCGAGGCTTTGAACAAGTTCCGTCGCTAGCCTGGCGCGTTCGCGCGCGGGAAGTTTCAGAAGCTCGGGAATGATTTCGCGACCGTTCGCCATCGAGAAAGATGGTACCGCAGTTTCTAACACGGCGCGATATCTTGGCGCGTGTCCAAAGCAACGGCGGGCGGCGTTTTCAAGGAACGCCGCC
>JBKQPD010000045.1:0-4254 GCA_052145175.1 Binataceae bacterium (SeqCode)
CGCTCGCACAGCCATTCGTGCAGTTCGTTCGCGCGTCGAACCGTTGCGACATAGACGATCGCGGCGCCCGGCGTCGATTCGAGGACCGAGAGAAGCTGCCTCTCCTTCTCGCCACGGTTGACCGTGCGCAGGACCTCGAAAGTGAGGTTAGCCCTCTCGATACCGGTATCGATGACCCGGGCGTCGGGAATGCCTAAGCTGTCCAAGATATCGCGCACTCGCTCCGGCGGTGCCGTCGCCGTCAGAGCGAGGACCGGCGGGTGGCCGAGATCCTCGATCACCTGCCTAAGATGCAGGTAGGAGGGGCGAAAGTCGTGGCCCCATTGGCTCACGCAGTGCGCCTCGTCCACTACGAACAATGCGACACCGCGCCGTTTCAGGGGCTCGACATGCGCCGGGTTCTCGAGCCTCTCGGGCGTGAGCAGCACCACGTTGCGCGCTCCGCGAGCGATCTCGTGCTCCTGCCTGCGCTGCTCAGCCTCAGAAATGGTCGAATCCAGACGTGCGGTGTCGATTGCCGCCTGCGTGAGATGATCGAGCTGGTCGTGCATGAGCGCGATGAGCGGAGAGACGACGACCACCAACCCTTCGAGAAACAGCGCCGGCAGCTGGTAGCACAGCGACTTGCCCGCCCCGGTAGGCAGGATGCCGAGTGCATTGCGCCCGGCGAGCACGCTCTCGATGAGCTCGCGCTGCCCGGGTCGAAAACTCGTGATACCGAAGCGACGGGCCGCTTCGGCGCGGATTTTCGTCCACGAAATGGGCTCGGCTCGTCCCTTTGACGTTCGCACACTCTGCAGTGTCGCGCCACCTCGCGTCACGCTCGCTGCAAGCGTGAATGCTTGTGGTGCCGACGGATGAGACGCGCGACCACCACTTCACGATTGCATATCGCTCCTATGCTCATACGCATTACCCCAGGGGGCATTGGTGACAGCAGGGCATATGCATCTTGCAGGCTTTCGTAACCGATGCCTATGAGACGAGACCGAAACCTGCCTCGGAAAATCCCTATGAGCCCCTGGTGTTTTCGCGACACGCGACGTCACGCCGATTTCGATCTGCGCCGGGAACAGCCCTCTCGGTACCAGGCTGGGCGCGCGACACGCCGCAGGGCCGCCGAGGCTACTTCTGCCCCCCCGCTTTAGGGCTCGGGGCGGTAGTGTGAAACCCGCCCTTCTGATGAGGATGAGCTGCCGTCACTTCGGCTTCGGTGGCTTTTAGTCGAGCAACGGTGTCCTTGTCGGACGCTGCACGCTCTTTCATGGCAGGGTGTTCGCTTTTCGGACGATTGATACTCATGAGGCACTCCTCGCTGTAAAGGAAAGGCTAGGCTAGTCCGATTCGGACCGTAATGCTGTAGCGGATATCCGATACGCATCGTATTGCGGATTGGCGAATGCATTGAGTGTGTTACACAACTGTCAACTTGCCGCAATCTAGCTGATACATTTCCTTGTCCCGCGATTTGCGGGATGGTGTGAGGGGCGTCTGGGAGCTCGATGCACTTGCAGTTCTTGAGACTCCGCGCGGAATCGCTCGGCTCAAGACGATCAACGTTTGTCCGTAGCGCTGGTGTTGCGCAAGATCGATTTCGTATTACGCATTGCCAGGACGCCGAGAAACGTTTCAATGCGCGACTGCGCCGCGAGCCGATTGAACTCCGTTCTGTATACCTCGATAACCTTGAGCTCCGGCACCTTCAACTTTTCAGAAAGGGCCTGAATCGCGCTAGCATCGTTCTCAAGACTAGAAACGGATTCGGTCATGTCATCCATCCTCTCGCGCACTGCTGCGACGCGCAATCATCTTGCCGCAAATTTTCGCGATGGGTTGATAATCGCTTCTCCCCACGGCTCCACAACGGCACCGCCAGGACATCCTCGCAGCCGCACGACCGCGCCGAGATTGTCCAGGTATGCAAAATAGCGGTCATATCCGGAATCGTCACGCGATTATTTTTCAATGTTCAGTGAAAATATTTCTTGTATCGTTGACTCATGTGCGCTCGCACGATCGACCAATCCGTTCTGCAGTAGCCCGCTCAAGAAAATGGAATCCGTATGCTAGCCTGACTCGATCGGCATTTAGAAAAGGGGGGGTGACGACCATGCACGATATTTACGAAGAATTGGCGAAGCTCGCGGCGCGGTATGAAGAGCTCCACAGCCTTTTTCGGGATTTCTATAAGGCGGGGGTGCCGCTCTTGACCGGGGGAAGTGTTCGTGGAATTGAAGTCAGCCCCCTCGTCGAGGATCGGTACTTCGACGTAACGTGCGCGGGAACCACTGCGCGCTTCGCTTTTATCTTTCTAGGCGACGAACTCAAGGCACGTGTTACATGCGTGCGCCTCAATCCCCCGAACGGGCTTGAACCGAGCTGGCTCGAATCGGTTGGACACTTCGACTTCAACGGCGAGGGTGTGGTCGACGAGATAAAATTGCCGAAAGGATCGTTTGAAGGCGATCGCTTCCTCGTAGGCACCGACTCGCACGCGTGCTTACTCGTTGCCAGTCTTTTATACAAGGCGAGCACAAGCCCCTCAACTTCTCCCGCCGAGGTCTCTCGACGAGCTTCGGGGTCCGTGGCGCGTACCTAAAGAACTGGGGCCGTAAACGAAATCTGCTCGTATGCCGCATTCGCCACCACCGGCCCCGACAGCAATGCAAGCCCTGCTCGTCTGGTGGTTCAGCGGACGGCAGGTTCAACAGTGTGCTCGTGCAGGTCTCCGGTTTTGCGGCTCCGCCGAAGGCACCCCGGTCTGACCCACTAATCGGGCAGCTCGTGACTCCTTCCGGACACAAGTTGATGTAATCCGAGCCGAGCTGGCCCGCGCCGAGATACGCCGGGTCCTGCAGTTGCCCGCCGACGGCAAACATCTGCTCGAGATCTACAGAGCGAGCGCCGTGGCGACCTTTGGTCGAGACCCGCGTAGAGTGAGTAAGTGATTGAATATAAAGTGAAAATAGATTTCGCTTCGAGTTCTCCGGCGATGTGAGCGGCTCGTGACTGACGGCTGTCGGGCAACACTACGAAGCGGATCTGTTGGTTTATTCGCGACATTTGAACTTATCGAAGCGCCGGATGTTGGTTCGCGGCGCTCCAGATCGATGGATGTCTTTTTTGGAGTTATTGAATCGTTCTATTAATGGATGCATGCTGCAACTCGCTTAGGAACGATCATCTAGT
Source organism: Binataceae bacterium (SeqCode) (assembly GCA_052145175.1). Lineage (GTDB taxonomy): Bacteria > Desulfobacterota > Binatia > Binatales > Binataceae > JAJPHI01. Next base: position 3,190 of record JBKQPD010000045.1, read on the forward strand.
GGCCAACCATGAAAACGCGTGGTCAACCATGAGAACCTTCAACAAATTCGCGAAGCCGACCCTGATCCTGGCGTCGGGGGTGTTGAGCTTTGGTTGCGCCAGCGAAGTTCCGAAGGAAACCAACTCCGAGATCGGCCAGCGCGTGCACGTCGCCGCCGCCAATATGCAAGACGCCGTTGTGGTCGATTGCCAACTGCCGGGCCAACTCATCGCGTTGGGCGGAAGCCGTGAGTACCTCGCGCCTGGGAAACTGACTCGATTGAGCGCGATCGATTGCCGCACCCGCGGCGGTGAATATGTCGTCGGCGATCTGGCGAGCGGTACGTTGTCGTTGAGCCGCTGGCTACCGTTGGCAGAACAAGGCGACGTCGAGGCGCAGTACTACGTCGCGCGCATATATGCCAATGCCATGAGTGGCGTGCCCCTGGATTACGCAAAAGCCGCCGAGTGGTATCAGCGCGCCGCGGATAAGGATTACGCGCCGGCCATGCAGGAGCTCGGATATCTCTTTGAATCTGGTCTCGGCGTTCCGCAGGATCAGCTGCGCGGCCTCAATCTACAGCGCAAGGCCTCGGGACTGGGCGATCAGCTGGACTACGAGTTCAAAATTACCGCTGCCAAAGACGAATACGAGCAGAAAACCAAAGAATTGGGCGCACAACTGGAAACTTCGAATACCGAGTTGGAAGTGCTGCGCAATGAACAGGCGCGGTTGCGCGACCAGTTGTCGCAGAGCCGAGGCAGGCTGGCCCGTGCGGAATCGGCCGTGCTGAGCTTGCGTGGGCAGTTACAGGCGGCGCAGAGCGACGGCGACGGTGCCGCGCGTGCCAAGGCGTTGGAGTCAAAACTGGCCGCCAGTGAGGAAGAACTGGCGACGGCACGCCGCGACAACGACGTCGTGCGCGTGCAGTTGGTTGCACAGCAGAATCAGCTGCAAGCGCAATTGCTGCAGTCGCAGTCGGCCAATACGCAGCTCGACCAACTGGTGATATCCGGCCAAGACGAGGCGAAGTCGCTGCGCGCTCGACTCGCACAGTCCGAGCAACGATTGATACAGTCGCAACA
>JBKQPD010000046.1:0-28991 GCA_052145175.1 Binataceae bacterium (SeqCode)
TCGTCAGGAAACATCCGGTCAAAGTCAGCAAGGGTCATCTGGCGGGTAATTTCGGGTTCGTGTTCGTAACTCATGCAACAAATCTAGCACCGGGCAAAGTGTTAGTCAAGCCCGGCATAATCGCCCTTCCAAAAGGGTCTTCATTTCCTTGATTTGACGGGATATCAATTGGCGATCCCGCTCACGCTCTTTAGCGGGGAGACTACGGTCTTGTTCAAGGAGGCGTTCGGTTTGACCCCGCTGATCGACCAGCTTGCTGAGGTGACCGTTTAGCAAAGATCGCAGCTCGTTTCGCATTCGATCACGTCTGGCGGCGCGAGTCTCGTCCTGTTGCGATAAATCGCCCATAGTTTTTTCTCTTTAGAGGTACCCCGTCCAATGCCCGAAACTGCACCATCCGCAATTTCACTGATACCATATCCTCCCGCCTCTTCTAAAACTTCTATTGAATGCTGGCAGCCTTCGATTGCGCATGGACCCCTCCGCCGAAAGCTTCCCGCCCGTCCTGCCATCGCGGCGCCTAAGCCTAGATGCACATAGCATCGCCATCGAGAAAACCGTTCCTGCGGTGCCGTGGTTGGCGGTTTCAGCTTAGTTTGGTCTACCCCGACTACAGAAAGTCGCCCAAAGCGACATCCAGTTCTGCTTATTCACACGTCTTTCGCTTTACATGCGCGGCGATTTGTGGCTCAACCACATTTTGACGGCGTTAACAACATCACGTCGGAAGAAGACCTAGCCGCCGCCGCTGAACGAATCGATCAGTATGTCGGCGAGCGCCGAAAGGAACCTGCGAAAATCGCTAGATTGGTTCCTAAGATGTCAATCTGACAGCTTGGGAGGCTTTGACTAGCCCATCGGTGTTTTTAGCAACGCCATCATCTGGATGGTGAGTGCCTTCATGTGACGGACGATATGTCGAGCGTCAACAAGCAACTGATCAACCAACGATTCCTCGGGTGCATCGAGATCGAGACTTGATGCACGCTCACTCATCGTCTTTAAGTCTAAGTGATTGAGACGGTTGAGCATTATCATCACTATGTCAGGCGACAACGCCTTATTGATTTCATTGAGCTTTTGTTCGAACTCGCAGTAGAGTTCTTCGTATTTCGTCACCTCAGCGATAAACAGCTCGAGCTTTCCACGAACGTCTGTCATATGCAGAGCCTAGCGATTCGATGGCGGCGCAGGCGCCGCGTTGGGCTAGTACTAACGGTGTAACAAACGATCGAACAATTTGTTCGATCGGAACGAACAACAAAGCCAAGCCTTCGGAAAAATCCAGTCTGAATTTTGTGTGGCGTGGATGCGTGCGCAGGAACAATAGGCGGAGAGCCAAGCGGTGGGGCATCGTTCCCTTGCGTTAGTCGGATCGTGACACAGAATGTAAACTCCGATCAAAACAGATAATACGTATGAAGACTACAATCACGACCACGGAGCTCGCCCGCAATCTGAATCGGATCCTCGACCAACTGGTTAACGAAGGGGGCGAAATCGTTATCGAACGCAACTCGCGTCGTGTTGCGCGCCTCACGGCCACCCCGGCCTAGCAGAGCGCGCTTGAAGCGATGGCTGATCTCTACCGGACGCTCCCCGAGGATGCGGCAGTCGGCTGGGAGGTCGACAGTCGCCGGTGACGCGACCGCGCTGCCGGCGGAGCCAGTCGCGTGCCGGCAGCGGTGGGTTCCTCAGGGCGCGAGATCGTAGGCGTCGAATTTGGGCGCCGCCATCTCTTCATCGAAGCGGCGGCCCGACCACGGCCAACTGGCCGGGACCCCGTGCTTGTCGAGGTACCAGCTCTTGCAGCCGGTCGCCCAGATCGATTTCCTCGCCGCTTCAGTGCGCGCCTTTTCAAACGCCTCCGCCGCCGAGTGGCGCGGGCTGATTGCGCGACACTCGCCCGTACGAATCCGGTCGAGCAGTTGCAGGATGTAATGCAGTTGCTGCTCGGCGATACGGATAAGGGAGAAATTGCCCACCGGACCGTTGGGGCCGTTCAGCATGAAAAAATTGGGAAAGTCAGGAACCCCGATCGACAGATAGGCGACCGGATGATCTTCCCACACCGTATCGAGATCGACGCCACCCCGTCCGCGCATCACCGCCGGCCGGATAAAGCGGTCGGCGCGAAAGCCGGTGGCGAGCACGAGGACATCCAGTTCGTGCAGCACGCCGTCCCTGGTCCGGACCCCGGCAGGTTCAATCGTCTCGATGCCAGACACGACTAGTTCCGCACTCGGATGCTGAATCGCCTCATAGAAATCAGGTGAAAAAATCAGCCGTTTACACGCCGCGCGATAGTTGGGCCGGAGTTTTTCGCGTAATACGGGGTCGCTGACGGTCTGCTCGAGGTTCGCCAGGCAGGCCGCTTCGATTTCCCGCATCTGCGGCGAATCGGCGTCAATCACCGCCGCGGCGAAAGTGTCAAAGAGGACCTGGAGTTCTTGCCGTACCGCCTCAATCTTGCTGGGGTCCTGCGCAAACGCGGCGCGCTCGGCGGCGTCGTAGGCTCTGTTTTCCACCCGGTACACCCACTGCGCGGTGCGCTGAAACAACTTGAACTTCGCCACCCGGTTGACGAGCGCCGAGGTAATCTGGATGGCCGTCGAGCCGGTGCCAATCACACCAACACGTTTGCCGTCGAGCGGCACGCGATGGTCCCATGCCGCACTGTGAAAAGAAGCGCCGCGGAAGGTCGCAAGCCCGGGCAGGTCCGGGCGATTGGGATGGTGCAAGACGCCGCTCGCGGCGATGACCACGTCAGCTTGGTCGGTTCGTCCACTCTTGCTGCGGATCCGCCAGCGCCCATCGATGAATTCGCAGGAGGCGATCTCCTCGCCGAAACGGACCCTTTCGACGACCCCGTACTTTCTGGCGACGTTCTCGAAATAAGCGCGGATCTCCGGGCCTGGCGCGAAAACCTGGCTCCAGTTCGGATTCGGCTCAAAAGAATAGGTGTAGAGATGGGCGGGGACGTCGCACGCGAGCCCCGGATAAGTATTCTCGCGCCACGTCCCGCCAAGCGTCGCGGCCTTCTCGTAAATGACGAAGTCCGTATACCCCGCTTCGCGCAACTTGATGGCGGAGAGAATTCCAGCCATGCCGCCGCCAATAATAACAACGCGAAGGTCGCGCTTAGCCTGAGTGTGATTCGTCACTATAGGATTCCCTCTCTATTATTCTTTTACCTGCTCGCGGGTCGCGTAGAGTGTTAGCAGCTTTTGGGCCATTAGCTTGAATATATCCAGCTTCAGTTGCGGCCGAGTAGAACACGAGAAAAAGGAAAACCGGATCACGTTGATGCGATCGGATACGACCTCATTGACGCGAAAGGAAACAGTTCTCTCGTGCACGAGCGGCGTCATCAGCGCCGAGAATTGCGCCGCGCAAAATTCGGCCCGGCGCGCCAATGAACGTAAAGCCTCTTTCGCTTAGCCAATCCTGACTCTGATCGGCCGCTAAATTGCTTGCTGCCCGCCCGCGCCTGATCTACAAGGTGGGTCGACGTGTGGTCGGCAAAGTTGAATCCACACCGGGAGGTCAATGGCTGATGCGTCGGCCAAGCTATCGATGATTACTTTGACTCGCTATCTGCGCGCCGGCCGGATCGAGGGCGGACTGAGCGTCGCGCTGGAACAGGTTGCGTTCGCCGTGAAACGAATCGCCAACGAGCTCGCGGTCGCGCCTCTGAAGGGCGGGCTGGGCCAGAGCGGCGAAATCAACGTGCAGGGCGAAGAGGTCGTGAAACTTGACACTTGGTCCGATCACGCTTTCGCCTACGCATTTGCGGGCGGCGGGCCAGTCTGCACGCTAATCTCGGAAGAGTTGGAGGAGCCGCGGCATTTCACGCCGCAATGCCCACGCGACTCCTACGCGATGCTCTACGACCCGCTGGACGGCTCCTCGAACACCGACGTCAACGGCTCGCTCGGGACGATCTTCGCGATCCGGCGCCGGAAGCCCGGGCATGGCGACGGCATCGCGGACGTGCTCGGGCCCGGAACCGAACAGCTCGCTGCCGGCTACGCGCTGTATGGGCCGGCGACGATCCTGGTGTGGACAACCGGCGATGGTGTAAACGCGTTCGTATTGGAGCAAGGGATCGGCGAGTTCTTGCTCTGGCGCGAGAAGATCCGGATGCCGGTGCGCGGCAAGACCTACGCGGTCAACCAGGCGAACGCCGCCCGATGGCATCCGGGGGCCCGCGCACTGGTTGAGCGGCTCACGGGACCAAAGGACAAGGGCGGCGGTTACTCGCTCCGTTACTGCGGGGCCTTCGTCGGCGATTTCCATCGATGCCTGCTCGAGGGCGGTATCTTTCTCTATCCCGGCGAAGTGAAGGCCGGCGGCAGAAGCACCGGCAAGCTCCGCCTGATGTATGAGGTTGCGCCGCTCTCGATGCTCGCTGAGCAGGCCGGCGGCGCGGGTTCGACCGGCCATGAACGCGCCCTCAACGTCGTCCCGAGCGGCATCCACGAGCGCGTTCCGGTCTATATCGGCAGCGCGGAGGAGGTCGCGCTCGCTGAGCGGCTCAAGGTCGAGGGCTGATCACACCGGTCATACGCACGAGCCCATGCGGTGCGTCACAAAATCTATCACACGCTGATGAGCTGGCCAGTGGCGATCGGCGCCGGAGTTTCCAACAGCGCGGGCCGGATTATTGACCTGAAAGTGACCGACGCGTTCCGTGTCCGTCGTGACCGGCGCCTTCCCGCCGTTCGAGCTGATCCAGCCAGTCGGTCAGGAGCATAGCGGCCGCACTCTCGAGTGCGGGTGCATAGCGTGCGCTATCCGCGCGGAGCCCGGTGACCTCCACGTCAGAAGTCGCTGCAATTTCACAGGCATGTCCGATGTACCATCGCTCGAGTCCCGCCACGGTGACTTCGGGGTGAAATTGCAGAGCAAGCACATTGTGTCCGACAGCGAAGGCCTGATGTCCATACAACTCACTCGAGGCCAGCAGGGTCGCTCCTTCAGGCAAGTCGAAGGTATCGCCGTGCCAATGCAGGACGGAGGTCAACCCGGGGTCCAGCCTGCGCAAAACAGAGCCGCGACCGTCGGTGGTGAGTCGCAGCGGCGACCATCCGATCTCCTTACGTCCGCCCGGGTAGACGCGCGCGCCCAGTGCGCGCGCGATGAGCTGTGAGCCAAGACAAATCCCGAGCGTAGGGCGATTCACGGTCAGCCGCCGTTCGATTATGTTCAGCACCGATCGGAGCGCCGGATAAGCGTCATCCTCGTAGGCCCCGATCGGTCCGCCCAGGCAAATCAGCAAGTCGGGACCGAGCGGTTCCACACTTTTCACTTCATCGCTGGCGGCGTCCACGTACTTGATCGCGTAGCCCTGGCGGTCCAGCACAGTGGCGAAGCTGCCGAGATCCTCAAAATGCACGAAGCGGATTGCGGTCACTGATTTCATCGTCGGAACTCCCGAGTGGTGGACGGCGATTGTGCGCGCGCCGGGCAGATGCCCGCCGATTCAGCAGAACTTGCGTGGGCCGCGGACTAGAAAAGCGGCAGAGACCTCCTGAATTCAGCCCGAATCGCCCGTCGTTGCGTGTTGCCATACAGGCACAATCATTGCTGACCGTTTCCCTCATGGCAACAGTTTCACGCATTTGTCATCGCGGGTCTTGAACCCGGCTCAACGAAGCGTTCGGCGAAATCGGGGCGTGCACAAGCCCCCTATAAAAGCGGGAGGAGTTATGCATCCAGCGGAACAAGCGAAATCCGGCGGCCTGCGGTCAAACTGCCTGAATTTCAACGAAGTAACCGCGATGGCCATCGCGCTCATCTCGCCGACTATGACGGCGGCGCTGATCGTGCCGCTCATGTATGGCACCGCGGGCAACGCGAGCTGGCTGGCGTATGCGTTCGGCACGCTGATGCTGTTATTGGTGGCGCTGAATCTAAATCAGTTCGCCAAGCGCTCCACGTCAGCCGGCTCGATGTATGGCTACACCGTGATGGGTCTGGGCACTACTGCGGGTAACGTTTCAGGATGGTGCCTGGTGTGGGCCTACCTCTTTATCGGCACGGCCGGGGTGGCCGGCTTTACGATTTTCGCCAACACCCTGCTGGGCATGATGGGCCTCCATTTACCATCACTCGTGCTGTTCGCGATCTGCGCAATCACTATCTGGACGCTCGCCTATCGCGACATTCAACTGTCCAGCATCCTGATGCTGGTGCTTGAGGGGTTGTCGGTGGCGCTGATCCTGCTGCTGTGCGCGATCGTGCTATTCGGCGTGAAGTCGGTGATCGATCCGGCGCAAATCAAGTTGCAAGGCGCGTCGTTCTCGGGCCTCAGTCTCGGCGTGGTCGTCGCGATTTTCAGCCTGGTCGGCTTTGAGTGTTGCACGGCTTTCGGCGCCGAAGCCAAGGAACCGCTCGTCACCATCCCGCGCGCCGTAATTATGAGCCTGATCCTGACCGGCTTGTTTTTCGTGCTCGTCTCGTACACCGAAGTGCTAGGCTTCATCGGCTACAACATCACGCTCGACAAGGCCGACGCGCCGCTCAACTCGCTGGCCGAGATGATGAACGTGGGATGGCTGAAGGCGCCGATTTCAATCGGTGCGATGATCAGCTTCTTCTCGCTGGCGCTGTCCTGTCTGAATTCCGGCGCGCGCATTCTCTATCCGATGGGCCGGCTGGGCGTGTTCCACAGCTCGCTCGGCGCGTCGCACGAGACCAATGAAACGCCCCACGTCGCGGTTACGATCATGGCGTTGCTGATGTTTGGCGTATCGACCGCGATGATCAGCCTGTTCGGGCTGGAAGTACTCGATACGTTTAACGATGCCGGCACGTTCGGTGCGTTTGGCTTCCTGGGCGCTTACTTCCTGATCTCTATCGCCGCTCCGGCGTACCTCAAACGCAGGGGCGAGCTGGGCGGACGCGGACTGGCGCTTTCCGCCGGCTCGGTCGTCCTCCTGATGGTGCCCGCCGTGGGCAGCGTGTACCCCGTGCCATCGTGGCCGGTCAACGTTTTCCCCTACATCTTCCTTGGCTACCTCGCGACCGGTCTGGTGTGGTTCATGATTCTGCGCCGCCGCCCGGATTTCGTCGAAAGCCTGCGGCATCGTGTCAGTTCCGAACACCACGCTCCCGTTCCCTCACCTGCTGCGGACATAAGGCCGCACCCCGCGGTCAAGGAACGGGAGAAGGCGCTGGCTTGACCGATCACGAAACGGAAGAGGGTGCGTGAATATGGCACAAGATGCAACTGTCGGCGCGGTAGCCTCCCTGTGGCGCTACCCGGTGAAATCGATGATGGGTGAGCGGGTGGCGAGCGCTTGGTTCACCCCGCATGGAATGCTCGGTGATCGCGCCTTCGCCTTGATCGATAAGGCCACCGGCATGGTCGCGAGCGCGAAGAATCCGCGCAAATGGCCTAACCTGTTCAGTTTCGCGGCCGCCTACGCCACCTCGCCCCAGCCGAACGCGGCGCTGCCGCCAGTCGCCATCACCTTGCCGCGTGGTGACTCCGTGAGCAGTGATCTTCCGGATGCGAGCCGGATTCTCGCGGCGGCGCTCGATCGCGAAGTCGTGCTGGCCTGCGGAGCACCGGAAAAGCCGCGGCTCGAAGAATACTGGCCCGATCTGGACACGTTGGCGCATCGTGACGAGGTGACCGACGAGGCCATGCCGCCGGCGACTTTTTTCGATTGCGCGCCCGTGCATCTCCTGACGACGGCGACGCTGGCGCGGCTGGCCGAGTTCTATCCGGAGGGGCGCTTCGAGCCCAAGCGCTTTCGGCCCAATATTCTGATCGCCGCCCGGAGCGACGCGGCGGGCTTCGTGGAAAATGGCTGGGTGGGACACACGATTGCGGTTGGCGCGGAGGTCCGCATCAAGATTACCGGTAGCACGGGGCGCTGCGTGATGACGACCCTGGCGCAGGACGGTTTGCCACGCGACCTCGGTATCCTCAAAGCCGCAGCGGTGCACAACGGGGCCCAGGTCGGCGTCTATGCGACGATCGTCCGTGGCGGCACTGTGCGTTGTGAGGATCAGCTAACGATCGTCGATTGAAAGCGGGATCTCGTTGTTTGCCAAGGAGGCAAACTAATGGTAACAAGCGCTAATGCCACGCAGTTCGCCACCGCCACACGACGCCAACGCCTCAGCCATTGCCGCTCGCCTTAAGCGGATGCGCGGGCAGCGCGGATGGACGCTGGCGGAGCTTTCCAACTTGACCAAACTTTCCAAGCCGTATCTATCCCGGCTGGAAAGCGGGCAGCGCCAGCCGTCGCTTGCCGCGCTGCTGACCCTCAGCCGGATCTTCGACGCCCCGATCCATTCGCTCCTCGCTTACGAGCCGCAGCAAACGGCCTCGCCGGTGGTCGTGCAAAGTAGTCGTGCCAGTATCCAGCGCGGCAACGGCCTGCGTTACCGGGCGATCTCCGGCGGTGGCGCGAATGTGAACCTGAGTGCCGTGCACGCCACGGTGCCTCGGCGGCGGCGTCAGACACCCCTGGCGCAGCACGACGGCGAGGAGCTGCTGTACGTGCTCGCGGGTACCCTGAATCTCGTGTTCGAGCACGAGGTTCACACGCTCCAGCTCGGCGATTCCGCGCACTTCGACGCCCGCGTGCCGCATCGACTGACTGCGGTCGGCGATCGCGACGCCGAAGTCTTGGTCGTCGCGTATGCGCCGACACCCAAGCCTGCTGATGCCGCCGCGATGCTTGGAACTCAGCCGCACCGCTCTGGACGCCCGCCACAGACGCGGGATCGGAAGGCTGGTACATCGCCGTCCGTCCCCATCTGCGCCGCGCTCACCGCAACCTGAGGGCGCCAGTTCACAATATGGCAGGTCAAAACTAACGAATCATCCACATAGGCCCACCGGGCTTTAGCGTCCTGTTGAGAAAGACTCGGCAAGAGACTTGCGGTAGCATTATTGACGTGACAATGACGATGCGTGGCGCATCGTTTGTCGCAGGAGCCTTCCGGCTCGCCCACGCGGTCAGGCTCGTTACCAACCATGCGCGTCTTGAGTATTCGACACGTTACGACCTATCGCTACGCCAGGCCGGTCTTCTTTGGCGACCATCGTCTGATGTTGCGGCCGCGGGACAGCCACGACCTGCGCTTGCTCGAGACCCGGCTGACGATCACGCCCGAGCCTGCGGCGATTCGCTGGATGCATGACGTCTTCAGCAATTCGGTGGCGGTGGCATCCTTCGACGCGCCTGCGGACACGCTGTCGATCACCAGTTCGATGCGGCTTGAACATTTCGAGACGAGCGACGAGCCGGACTGTCCTCTGGCGCCCTACGCCGAGACCTATCCCTTCACCTATTCGGCCGACGAGATCCCGGATCTGAACCGTTCGCTTGAACGCCACTACCCGGACCCGGAGCACGAGGTTGACCGCTGGGCCAAGCGGTTTCTGCTGGCCGAAGGGCCAACCGATACGCTCGCGATGTTGACGCGCATGACCAAGGCGATCCAGCGCGAAGGTTTCACATACATGGCCCGCCCGACCAAAGGGTGCCAGACCCCGGTCGAGACCCTGCATCTGAAGAGCGGGAGCTGCCGCGACTTCGCGCTGCTGATGATGGAAGCGGCGCGCGCGCTCGGTCTGGCCGCGCGTTACGTCAGCGGGTACATCTATGTTCCCGCGGCTCAGGCGCATCTCGGTGGCGGTGCAACGCACGCCTGGCTGCAAATCTATCTGCCCGGCGCCGGATGGATGGAGTTCGATCCGACCAACGGTATCGTCGGCAATCGCGACCTGATTCGGGTGGCCGTGGTGCGCGATCCGTCGCAGGCGATTCTGGTCGCGGGAACCTGGACCGGGACGCCCGGGGATTACCTTGGGATGGAAGTCGAGGTCAGTGTCACGGCGGAAAGCTGACCGGGCATCGCGTTCCGGCGGTCTTTCCTCCGCTTTCGCCGCAGCACCCCATTGCCTCGTTTTTTCAATCTTGATTCCCTTTAGATCAGCGCGACTCGCCGCTATGGCGATGTTTTGACGCCTCGGGAATTAACTCACTATGGCGATTCGTGTCGCTTTACATCACAAGACCGACTACCGCTATGACCGCCTTGTAACGCTCTCGCCCCAGGTCGTGCGCCTGCGTCCCGCACCCCACTGCCGTACGCCGATCGTGGCGTATTCCCTGAAGATCGAGCCGCGCGAGCACTTCATCAACTGGCAGCAGGATCCGCAGAACAATTTTATCGCGCGCGCGGTCTTCCCCAATCAGGTCCGCCATTTCTCGGTGCAAGTCGATCTCGTCGCCGAGATCACCGTCAGCAATCCCTTCGACTTCTTTCTCGAGCCGTTTGCTGAAACCTCGCCCTTCGTTTACGAGGAAGGCTTGCTCAGGGAATTGTCGCCGAACCTGGTGGTACCGCTGCCGGGTCCGCGGTTGGCCGCCTTCGTCGCGGCGACCGACCTCACCCCCCGGCGGACCGTGGAATTTCTGGTCGAGCTCAATCAGCGGGTGCAGCATGCGGTCCGCTACGTCATCCGGCTCGAACCCGGTATCCAGTCGTGTGAAGAGACGCTGGCGCTGGGCAGCGGGTCGTGCCGCGACAGCGCATGGCTGCTGGTCGAAATCCTGCGCAATCTGGGCTTCGCGGCGCGCTTCGTTTCGGGCTACCTGATTCAGCTTAAGCCGGACGTCAAGGCGCTCGACGGTCCGGTCGGGACGGATCGCGACTTTGCCGACCTGCACGCGTGGGCGGAGGTTTACCTGCCGGGAGCCGGCTGGATCGGGCTCGATCCCACGTCGGGGCTCTTTACCGGCGAAGGGCATCTGCCGTTGGCGAGCACGCCCGACGCTGCCTCCGCGGCGCCGGTTACGGGCGCGATCGGCCCGTGCGAGGTCGAGTTCGGGCACGAGATGTCGGTCACCCGTATCCACGAAGACCCGCGCGTTACGCTTCCTTATTCCGACGAGCAATGGGCGCGGATCGACGCACTTGGGGTTGCGATCGACGCCGAAATCATCGCGGGCGACGTCCGGCTCACGATGGGTGGTGAGCCGACCTTCGTCGCGCTCGAAAACTCCGACGATCCGCAATGGCATACCGCGGCGCTCGGGCCGCAAAAGCGCGAGCTCGCCGAGCGGCTGCTCGGCCGCCTGCAGGAGCGCTTCGCGCCGGGGGGGCTACTGCACTATGGGCAGGGCAAATGGTATCCCGGCGAACCGCTGCCGCGCTGGGCGCTCGCCTGCTACTGGCGGACGGACGGCGTGCCGATCTGGCGCGATCGCGCGCTGATCGCCCGCGTCGACGCCGCCTGCGCTTACGGTCCCGGCGACGCGCAACGCTTTGTCGCGGCGCTGGCCGAGCGGCTCGGCGTCGATCCCGGCTACGCGATTGCGGCCTTCGAGGACCCCCTGTACTACCATCAGCGCGAACGCCAACTGCCGATCAACGTCGCGCCCGTGGACAACCGGCTCGACGATCCCGTCGACCGCGAGCAGATGCGGCGGGCCTTTGCGCGCGGCGTCGAGACACTTGTCGGCTACGTGCTGCCGCTGCAATGGGGCCACGCCCAGGAGGGGTTCGCATGGCAGAGCGGACGCTGGCTCCTCCGCAGCCCGCAGCTCTATCTGATGCCCGGTGATTCGCCGATGGGGTTGCGATTACCCCTCGCCAGCCTGCCGTGGGTCGCGCCGGCCGACCTGCCGCCGTTCTTTACGAGCGATCCGATGGCGCAGCCGGAGCCGCTGCCGTACTCAGCCCCGGGCGCGCAAGCGGGCGGACCGCGGGCGGCCAAACCCCGCGCGCCGCAGGATACGACCAGCGACCGGATCCCCGCCGTCGGCGAATCCGCCTCGTGGGTGGTGCGAACCGCTCTTTGTGTCGAGGTGCGTGACGGCCGCCTGCACGTCTTTATGCCGCCCGCGCACTCCGCCAGTGAATACCTCGAATTGATTAATAAGGTTGAAGATACCGCGGCTGCGCTCAAGACCCCGATCGTGATCGAAGGCTATACGCCGCCGGCCGATTCCCGAATCAACCGCCTCGCGGTGACGCCCGATCCCGGCGTGATCGAAGTCAACGTGCAGCCCGCCCATACCTGGACCGAGTTGCGCGAGATCATCACCGGGATGTACGAGGACGCGCGGATCTGCCGGCTGAGCACCGAGAAATTCATGGTCGACGGGCGCCATGCCGGGACCGGCGGCGGTAATCATATCGCGCTGGGCGCGGCGACGGCGGCGGACAGTCCTTTCCTGCGGCGGCCCGATCTGCTGCGCAGCATGCTCGGGTACTGGCTCAACCATCCCGCGCTGTCCTACCTGTTTTCGGGCCTCTTCATCGGACCGACCAGCCAGGCGCCGCGGATCGACGAAACCCGGCAGGACAGCCTCTACGAGCTCGAGATCGCGTTCGCCCAGGTCTCCGGGCCGGAGGCGCAAATCTCCCCGCCGGAGGCGCAGGTCTCCACGCGGGAGGCAAAAGATACGCCGCCGTGGCTGGTCGATCGGATTTTCCGCCATATCCTGGTCGACGCGACCGGCAATACCCATCGCGCCGAATTCTGTATCGACAAACTTTACTCGCCCGATTCCGCGTCGGGCCGGCTCGGATTGCTCGAGTTGCGCGGTTTTGAGATGCCGCCGGACGCCCGGATGAGCCTGACGCAGCAATTGCTGGTGCGCGCGCTGGTCGCATGGTTCTGGCGCGAGCCTTATCGCGTGCGCCCGACCGAATGGGGGACGCAACTGCATGATCGCTTTATGCTGCCTCATTGCGTGATCAGCGACCTGGTCGACGTCATCGGCGACCTGCGGCGAGCCGGCTATCGCTTCGAGCTGGACTGGTTCGCGCCGCATATCGAATTTCGCTACCCGCGGATCGGCCGGGTCAGCTACGCCGGGGTCGATCTGGAGCTGCGGCAGGCGACCGAACCCTGGTACGTCCTCGGCGAGGAGACCAGCGTGGGTGGCACCGCCCGCTACGTCGATTCGTCAGTCGAACGGCTGCAGGTCAAAGTCGACGGGCTCAATGGCGAGCGCTACGCCGTGACCTGCAATGGCCGCCGCATTCCGCTCCATCCCACGGGAGTGCGCGGGGAATTCATCGCGGGCGTGCGTTATCGCGCCTGGCAACCGCCGTCGTGCCTGCACCCGACGATCCCGGTGCATGCGCCGCTGGTCTTCGATATCGTCGATACGTGGAGCGGCCGCTCGGTCGGTGGGTGTACCTATAACGTCTCGCATCCGGGCGGTCTCAACTACGAGACCTTTCCGGTCAACGCCAACGAGGCGGAGGCGCGGCGGGCGGCGCGCTTCGTGCCTTTCGGCCATACGCCGGGACCGCTCCCGACACCGCCGCGCGAGACGAATCCGTACTTTCCGCTGACGCTCGATCTGCGCCGGTCATCCGCTACGGACGATCGGGGTTAAGCCAACCCAAGAGAGCACGCGAAGACTGAAGGTCACGCGGGCGCGCGATCTTTTTTCTGGACAAGGCTCACAACCCGCCATTCCTTTAGGGTAAGCGCTCAAAGATCGTTCGCAGGGTCATGGGCCGTCCAAGTCACGGCGCCCGAAGAATCCGTAAATTGTCCCAAGGGCGCTGTGGTTTTAGTCGGTACTCCCCTTGCCGCGTTGTCCGCCTGCCCTGAAGCCCGTGTTTGGCAGGCAACGTTGTATGGAAGATCGTCCGCCGGGTCGTGTGTGGTCCAATTGACGGGTGGCGGCACCGGCGGTACGCGAGCCTGCGCTTGGCGTTCGGCTTTGCAATCGATATGATTTTGCAGTTCATTCATGCCCGCGAGTCCGTAGCCAATCCCGTTGCCGATACTATCATCGACGACTAATCCAGCCGCAAAGGGCAACAGGGCGCATCCTAGGACACAGAACATAAGCGCGGCGGCCAAGGTGCCTTTGATTAGTGCGCGTGACATTGACCCTCCTCTTTGGCGGCTCGCTATGACTCTGTGCTCGACCCTACGCTCAAAGATGACGAAGGGCGACGCTCTTTAAAGCGAAGAGGTGCCTAGGAAACCATTTGACAGCTTGGCGTCTTCGATTAGCATCGAGACATTGCTTCAAGGTTGCCAACGTTCCGCCAGCCCTTGCGCATGCGCCATCTTCGGTAAGGCTCAGGCAATGCTCGCCGAACCTGGCGTCTAGACCGCGTCGCGTTTGCTTGACGCTTTGACGCCAGGTCGGATAACGTTCGCTTACATTGTGCTTCGTGCACGCCTTCAAGCAGACACCGCCCGCGCGCTCGTGAGTCTGACCTGAAGAGCGAAAACGCGGAGCCGAAGTGAGGGTGTCGCATGAAAGTTGGCATTCAGCTCGTTATCCAGAATCACAAGGACTACGACGATCGCGCGATGTACAAGCATGAATTGCGTCTTGCGATCGAAGCGGAGGCGATGGGATACGACACGCTCTGGCCGGTCGAGCATCATTTCTTCGACTACTCGATCTGCCCGGACAATCTGCAATACCTGAGCTACGTGGCCGCGCGCACCGAGAAGATGGAGCTGGGCACCGCGGCGATTATCGTGCCCTGGAACGATCCGCTGCGCGTCGTGGAAAAGGTGATCCTGCTCGATCATCTGTCGGACGGCCGCGCGATCATGGGCCTCGGCCGCGGGCTCTCGCGGCGCGAATATCGGGGCTTCGGCATCGACATGGCCGAAACCCGTGACCGTTTCAACCAGGCGGTCGAGATCATCGTGAAGGGTGTCGAGACCGGGTTCGTCGAGGCCGACACGCAATACTTCAAACAGGCCCGAGTCGAAGTGCGCCCGCGTCCCTTCAAGTCCTTCAAGGATCGGCGCGCGATGGTCTGCATGTCACCGGATTCGTTCGAGGTGGCCGCGAAGAACGGCCTCGGCGCGATGATGTTCTCGCAGATGGGCTGGAACAAGGTCGCCGACAGCATCTGGGCGTATCGCGAAGATTATCGGAAGCAGAATAACGGTAGCGAGCCGCCGCCCGTCGAGATCAACGATTTCGTCGTCTGTACCGCTGATCGCAACAAGGCCGAGGAGATCGCGCGCAAGCATATCGTCGGCTACTACTGGAGCGTGATGGAGCATTACGAAATGGCCGGATCACATTTTGCCGATACCGGGAAATCGTATGCGCACTACGCCAAGGGCGCCGAGATGATGAAAACGGTGGGCCAGGACGCGATCGTCGAGGAGTTCCTCAACGCCAATCTGTGGGGCACCCCCGACATGATTATCGCCAAGCTGCGGCAACGCCGGAGCCTGATCGGCGATTTCAACGCGAATGGCGTCCATAGCTTCCAGAGCCTGCCGTTCGCGGACGTCGAGGCCTCGATGTGGCTCTTCGCCAAAGAGGTCGCGCCGGAAGTCAAAAGCTGGCAACGGCAGACCGCGCAGCCGCGCGAAGCGGTGGCGTCAGCGGCGGCGGGAGCCTGAAGCCGTCCCGCATCAAATGGCGACAAACGCCCCTGCGCAAGCGGGGGCGTTTTTTTATGTATGATGAAGTTCACTAATTGCCGAAGCGGAGCCTTGACGATTGATCGCGATCGCCGATTTTGATGCTGACGGATGGCGCCCGGCGGAAGCCGCCGAAGCTCGCGCGAAGGCCTGCTGCGAGCAACTCGAACGCGGGGGGATTCTATTACTCCGCGATTTGTCCCTGATCCTTTCCGGCGCCGATCAGGAGATTCTGACGAATGTGCCGCCCGACGCGCTCGCGCATAAGAATATCGCCTACGAACCAGTGAGTGGCGCCCTGCGCGGTCTGCGCCGCGGGGTCGAAGCGGAAGCGATTGCGGGCGCCATGGCGCGTTACGCCGAGCGGGTCGTCGCGCTCTGTGCGAAGCTGCTCGCGCCCTATGCGCGCGCGTGGCGGATCGAGCTGAGCAGCTTCCGGCCGCTCGAAGAACATGGCCGGCGACTGCCGCGCCGTCAGCGCAACGACCTGCTGCATATCGACTCATTTCCCGCACGCCCGACCAACGGTGCGCGCATCCTGCGCTGTTTCACCAATATCCATCTGTCGCGCCCGCGCGTCTGGACGACGTCGAGTCCATTCGGGACGCTCGGCGATGAGCTGCTGATCGCGAATCTGGATCAGCTTACCCGCCGCGCCCGATCGCCGTGGGGACGGCTCGCGCACCAAGTAAGACGCATCGCCGGTGGCTCGCCGGCAGGATCATCGTACGACGAGTTCATGCTGAGCCTGCATGATCGCATGAAGACCGACGCGCGTTACGACGCGGCGGCGCCTAAATTCCGTCAGGAGTTTCCACCGGGCGCGACTTGGCTGGTCTTCACCGACGCGGTGCCGCACGCCGTGATGGAGGGCCAGTTCGCCCTGGAGCAGACCTTCTTTGTTCAGCGGGATACGCTGCTGGTCCCGAGCCAGGCTCCGGTCGCGATTATCGAACGCCTCGCCGGGCGTCAGATGACCGCATGAGTCGCCTGGGTCGCCCAATCTTAGCCATAGACCATGCCCGGGACGGTGCGGACGCGCCAGCCGCGCACAGGGGCCGATGGGTCAATGCATTCTGGCGTGCTCCATCGGTACGAGCACGGTCTGGGCGATGCCGTAGAGATGGACACTGCGCCACGCGGTTATCTGCCGTTTAGGCACGATCACGGGTCCGCGAGCCTCCTTGTACAAGGCGATAGTAGTGAAATCGATCGAGTCGCTGAGCGGTACGTCGAGGGCGGGCAAGAAGAGCGAGAACGTGGTGGCGCCGGCCTCAACCGCCAATTCCAGGGTTACGGTGACGATCTGTCCGAGCATCGTGTCGTCGATGTGAATCTGCTGCGGGAGGAAGGATTTCGCGACCGTCCCTTGGCGATAGCTCAGCGCGGGGAAGCTCGGATTCGCACCGAGCGTACAATTGATCTCAAGGTCGCGTCCCTTCAGGGTATACTTACACGCCATCAAAAATGCTCCGTGGGCAAGCCGGACTCCCCGGCGTTCCCGACCCGATCGGATTCGAGCGCCGGTCCTTGCGGCATCGACAGACGGCTCATTCCTCCCGACTTCGCAAGTGCGATGCCGCAGCGGAGGAGGTCGACGCCTATGGGAAAGCTGTTAATGGCCTTATGGATAGAGCACATTTTCAGCCGCGACGACGACGCTGCATGATTTACTTATCGTCAGGTGCCAAGGTTGCTTGGCGCTCTGCCAAGAGTTCTTGGCGGAGCGACGAACCCGCCCGGTCCTGAGTTTCGTCCTGGGTCGAATAGAAGGTTCGAATGCTCTTTGGCTGCTACCTCCTAGTCACGATTAGCTTTATCGCCTGTTATTTAACTACTTGACGATTTAACGTATCGTATGATTAATTATTACGAGTAATCGCATCACAATCAGTGAGACGTTGACTTATGGCAAAAGTACTAACGCTGCAGGAAGTCGCGAAATATCTCCGTGTCCATCCGTCAACAGTTTATCGGCTGGCGAAAAAAGGGCAAATTCCGGCGTTCAAGCTCGGCAGCGATTGGCGCTTCAACCTCGAATCGATCGACGAGTGGCTTTCGGCTGCGGAGGGCGCGCCGGTCGTCGAGTAGGCGCGCAGCGCCTCCCCGAGTTCCCGCGCCCGGCCGATTGTTCGGCCTTGCCGCCGCACAACCTTCGCACGGCGATGGCTAGGGTCGCCCTCGATTCTGTACCTGAATCCCGCCATAATGAGGCGCAACCGCGTTTTGCGCGGAAGGCCGAACGCCCTTGGCTAACAATTCACAGGCTGAGATTTTCGTTTCACGACGACAGCGCTTCATGGCGGCGGTCGACGGCGCGATCGCGATTCTGCCCAGCGCGCCGGTCGCGCTTCGCTCGGGTGACGTTGAATTCGTCTACCGCCAGGACAACGACTTTTACTATCTGACGGGTCTCGCCGAGCCGGAATCGATCGCGGTCTTTGCGCCTGGGCAGAAGGACGAATTCATTCTGTTCGTCCGGCCGCGCGACAAGGAGCGCGAGACCTGGACCGGGCGTCGCGCCGGGGTCGAAGGCGCGATGAGCGATTACGGGGCGAGCAAGGCCTATGTGATCGACGACTTTGGGCGGATTATTCCGCGCCTGCTCGAAAAGGCTGACCGGGTCTACCTGCCGCTCGGCCTCAATCAGCCATTTGAGACCAGGCTGCTCGCGCTGATTCGGGAGTCGGCGGCGATGCGCCCGCGGCTCGGCACCGGGCCGCATACCATCCTCGATCCGCGCGAGGTGCTCCACGAGATGCGCCTGTTCAAGCGGCCCGAGGAACTCGCGACGATGCGTCAGGCGATCGCGATTTCCAAAAATGCGCATGAAGCCGCGATGCGTAATGCGCGGGGCGGCATGATGGAATGGGAGATCGAGGCGCTGGTCGACTACCAGTTCCGCAAGCATGGCGCTGCGGGTCCCAGCTATCCCTCGATTATCGCGTCGGGCGCCAACGCCGCGACCCTGCATTACATCAATAATGACCGCGAGATGCGGGCCGGCGACTTACTGCTGATCGACGCCGGCTGCGAGTACGATTTCTACGCCTCGGACGTAACACGCACCTTCCCGATCGGTACGCGCTTTACGCCGCTGCAGCGCGACCTTTACGAAATCGTGCTGGCCGCACAGCTCAAGGCGATCGCGGCTATCCGGCCCGGAGTCAAATTCGATGACCCGCACGACGCTGCGGTCGACGTGCTGGTCGAAGGGATGTGCCACCTCGGCCTGTTCAAGGAATCACCCGCCGAGGTCCGCGAGAAAAGTCTGTTCCGCCGCTATTACATGCATCGCACCAGTCACTGGCTCGGGATGGACGTGCATGACGTCGGCCTTTACCGCATCGCGGGCGATTCGCGAAAGCTCGAGCCCGGGATGATTCTCACCGCCGAACCCGGAATCTACATCGGCCCCGATGACGAGAGCGCGCCGGCGGAATTTCGCGGCATCGGCATTCGGATCGAGGATGACGTGCTGGTCACGCCCGAGGGCCACGAGGTGCTGACGGCCGCCGTCCCGAAGTCCGTCGCCGAGGTCGAAGCCCTGACCGTCGGGTGAGGGTACAGCCACCTACCCCGTCTCTGGTCCTTCCTTTCACCGACGAGGAACTACTACGCTCGCAGGCTGTTGAAAAAGATTTTAAATTAGCTCAATCGTTGTCTTCAAATTCCGCACCTAGGTGCCGGCTCGGCTCCATGCGTTCGTGAAGCACACGGACAAGTTCAATCAATCCGGGCGCGACTGCTCGATAGTAAAGAATGTGTACTGGCCGCCTCACCTTGCCTTTGGGATCGCCGCTGCGCGCGAACTGAATATTAAAGCTGCGGATGCCTGGCAAAAGGTCGGCGCGATCGCGCGTCGTCGCTCCTTCCGGGTCGGCCGCCACCTTCCGTATCGCCGCCCCTAGTACCGCCGCGTAGCGCCGTCTGCCGTCGGCGCCCCAGCGTTCCGCGCTCGTAGACAGAATGTGCGCGAGGTCTGCCTGCGCCGGCCGAGAGATACGAAAGCGCGGCACCGGTTCAGCGTGCGCTGTTACGGCCGGTGGCAGTTAATCCTTCGAGATAACTGTCGAGGTCTCCGGCCTCAATCTCGATGAAATCGCCGCGTTCGAGCGCATCGACGCCAGCCTTGATCTGCATACGCAGCACTTTCAGCCTTAGCGCATCTTCCCGGCGCTGCCGTTGAAGAACGCGAAGCGCGGCGCGGATTGCTTCGCTCGCATTTTGGTACTCGCCTGCCTCAACCACCTTTTGTACGAAGGCGTCCTGCTCGGCAGTCAGACTGACATTGCGGGTCGGCATCGCTTCTCCTTGAATAAGGAAAAATTACCACGTATGGCAGACTTTGCCAATCAACCTTTCTCACTATTATTGCGAGAGGTGGATTACCGCGCCGAATTCGCCGAATCAGGGTGCTAGAACTCGATCGCGCTGGCGGTGCCGACGATCGTCTTGGTGCCGTCGGCCTTTTCGCTCCATACTTCGACTTCGGCGCGGGTGCGTGCGCCCTCGGGATGCCGCCCGACAATGCGCCCCTTGGCGCCGGTCGTCTCTTCCGCCCAAAGCACGTTCACCAGCCGCAAATCGAACCGTCCGCCCGCGATGAAACCCAATCCGAAACGCCGCGTCATCATCTCGGCAATCAGGCAGACCGAGAACATCCCCTGCACGACGATCTCCGGGAAGCCCAGTTTGCGCGCGGCGTCCCGATCCGTGTGGTAATTGACCGCCGAGCCGGAGAACGCCATGCACATCGCCTGCGAGACGGTGCGCATCGGGGCCGCGATCTCCTCGCCGCCCTGCGCGCCGATCGTGAAGGTACGCGCCGCCGACTTTTCGCGATCGCGATCGACCGCGTAGCCGCCGGCGCCGCTTTCCAGCAGGAAACTCTGATGGGTGCGGCTGCGCTGCATCACCTGTCCTGCCGCATTCAGAATCAGGCATTCATTGACGACGTATTCGCGATCGCGCTTGACGTAGCGGTCGACGATTACCGACCGCGTATGCAGCCGGTCGCCGATTCGGATCGGCGCGAAACCCTGCCACTCCTGGCGCGCGTGCAGGTTGCCGAAAATGTTGGGGAGATACCACGCCTGCGTGCGAAAGACCGCCGAATGCAGGATCAGCGCGGGCGCGACCGGGCCGCCGAGCGGCGAACTTCCGCGATACCACGGATTATCGTCGCCGGTGCCGGCGATGTAGTTCTCCACGGCGGTCGCGTCGATCGCGAACTCGAAGCCCCCGAAATCCCGCCCGACGTAAACTTCCTTGGCGTCGTATAACTGCGTTGTCATTTTCTTCAACCTCGGGTCAGGCAGCTTTCACCTTGACCGCGAGCCGCTGATCGAACTTGGCGCGATCGAGCACGGCCCGCGTATGGATACCCTCGCCAATCTGCTCTTTGTCGTCGAAGGCGCGCACCACGTACTCGACTCGGCGGCCCTCGCCGCCGGTGACTTCCGCTTCGGCGCGTACTTTCCATCCCGGCGGCGTCGCGGCGGTATGGGTGACGTTGACCGTGACGCCGACCGAGAACTCGCCCGGTTCGAGAAAGGGAGTTAGCGCGTTGATCGCGGCGAGCTCCATCGCGAGGCTCATCTTGGCGGTCGCGAGCACCAGCGGCAGCGACGGCTCGACCGTGCCGGCCAGGTCCTCGCGGCCGACGACGAACTCATATGTTCCTTTGGCGCCTGTCGGTACGGGTTTCATGCGACTCCTTTGCGTTTTGCGACAATGGATTATCAGCGGCGAAGGCCCATCGCGTCGAGCTTCCTGATTAGCCATTCGACCCGGTCGTTGCCCCAGAACGGTTCGCCCGCGACGAGCATCGTCGGGACGCCGAAGATGCCGTTGCGATCACCCTCCGCGAAAGCCTCCGCCAGCGCCGCGGGACCCTCGCTCGCGACAAACTGCCGAAAGGCGGCCGCGTCCATGCCCGAGTCGGCGATCACGGCGGCCAGGGCGTCGAGATTTTCGATATCGAGTTCGCGCAGGAAGAAGCGTTCGAACACCCGACGCGAGTATTCGCGGAAGCGGCCGGCGCGGTCGGCGAAGATCCCGCTGGTGAGCGCAAGGCGGCTGTCGAAAATCTTTTGCGGGCCGCGGATGATGATCCCGCGCTCCTTGGCGAAACGCCGGGCGTCGGCGTAGAGATAGCGCACCTTATACCAGTCGCGTTCCGGGCGATGGTCGAGGTCGCCGCCGTAGGCCTCGCGCACGTTGAGTTCGTGGGGGGTGAAAGTCAGCCGCACGCGATGGGTTCGTTCGAGGTCGAGCGCCGGATCGAACGCCAGATAGGTGAATGGGCTCTTGTAGTCGTAATAGAACTTGATCGTTTCGAGGTTATCGGCCATTGCGCCTATCGTGATAGCCGAATTCCGCCCGCCGCACAAAAGCCGCCGCCGCCGCGCCTATCACGTCCGGGGATTATTCGTTAGCCTGCCGTCCCATGCAGGCGCCAAAACCGTCGACAGGGCGGCTTGATTGAGCATGAAGATCCGTCCCCTTGACCCGGCGCGCGCGTCGACGCGCAAGCTCGCGACCCTCTCGCGCAAGGTCGAGCGGTATCAGTTCGCGCAACCGCTGGCCGCCGGTGCGACCGTGCGCGACTTCCTCGACGCGCTGCCCGACGTGCTCGCGGCGCGCGATTTGCGCGACCTCGCCCGCCGGGTCGCCACCGCCCACCGGACCGGCCGGATGGTGCTACTGCAGATGGGCGCCCATCCAATCAAGGTCGGTCTCGGGCCGGTCATCTGCGCGCTGATTCGTGACGGCATTATCACCGGCTTTGCGGCCAATGGCGCCGCGATGATCCACGACTTCGAGCTGGCCTACGCGGGACGCACCTCGGAAGACGTCGGCGCCGGACTGGTTGACGGCAGCTTCGGGATGGCCGAGGAGACGGGCGCAATCCTCAACGAGTTCGCGCAAATCGCGCAGCGCGAGGGGCTCGGCTACGGCGAAGTCGTGGGCCGTGAGATATTAAAGCGACACTTTAAATTCCGGCAGACCAGTACCTTCGCGACCGCCTATGAAAAGGGGATCCCGGCGACGATTCATGTCGCCCTCGGCGCGGATATCATCCATATGCATCCGGCGGCTGACGGCGCGGCGATCGGCGCGGCGACGATGGCCGACTTCCATCGGCTTGCGGCGACGGTCGCGGAGCTTTCGCGCGGGGTTGTGATCAATCTGGGGTCGGCGGTGCTGATGCCCGAGGTCTTCATGAAGGCCCTCAACCTCGCGCGCAATCTGGGGCGCAAGATCGACTCCTTCACGGCGGCCGATATGGATTTCATCCGGCAGTATCGCCCACGCATGAACGTTGTCGAGCGCCCGACCCAGGGCGGCGGACGGG
Organism: Binataceae bacterium (SeqCode); assembly: GCA_052145175.1. Taxonomy (GTDB): domain Bacteria; phylum Desulfobacterota; class Binatia; order Binatales; family Binataceae; genus JAJPHI01. Next base: position 22,767 of record JBKQPD010000046.1, read on the forward strand.
GAATCATGCTGACCGGCCATCACGAGCTGATGTTCCCGCTGCTGGCCGCGGTGATCCGCGAGGAGCTCGCACGCACGGTCGGTCGCCGCCGTACCTAATATTGCGCAATTGCGCTAGAGTCCCGGGCAAGTCGGGCGCGCGTCGCGCAAGGAGGATATGGCTCATGGGTCTGGCGAACGGCGTACATCATCTCGCTATTTGTACCAAGGATATCAAGCAGCAGATCGAGTTCTTCACCCAGACGGTGGGGGGCGAGCTGGTCGCACTCTATTGGATGCATGGCGTCGACAATACTTTTCACGGTTTCGTAAATTTCGGTCAAGGTTGCTCGATCGCTTTTGTCCAGTCGCCCGAAATCGGCGAAATCCAGCCGCAGAAGGGCGTATCGCACGCCGCATGGACGGCGGCGCCGGTCGCGGCGGGTGTGATGCAGCATCTCGCGCTCAATGTCGATAGCGAGGCCGACCTGCTCGCGATTCGCGATCGGGTGCGGAGCCACGGGAGCTGGGTGATGGGGCCGATCGACCACGGTTTCTGCAAGTCGATCTACCTGGCCGCGCCGGAAGGGATCATGCTCGAGTTTTCGACCTCCGAGGGGCGTCCGATCGAGGCTGAAGCCTGGATCGATCCCGAGGTCGTGCGGTTGGCCGGCATCAGCCTGTCCGACCTGGATCGTTTCAAGAACCCGCCGGCGTATGGCTCGCAGGGCGGCAAGGTGCCGAACCCGCCGGTCGACCTGGCGCATCCGCCGATGGAGTTTCCGCCGGGGCGCGAGAAGATCTACTCGATGACCGACGCCGAGGTCCTCGCGCGCCTGAGTGAGACGACGCCGCCGGTTCAGCCCAAGCGTTGATTCGACTCGCGCGGCCGGCGCTCGCGTAGGGGGACTTTGACCGCGGCCGCCGCCGCGGCGTCAAGCAAGCCGCGGCCGCCCCAATCGGCCGCCAGGATGGCCGCGAGCCGCGCGATCCCGTTCAGCTCGCGCGCGATACCGGCAATCTCGGGCAACGCGGTAACGGCGGTGCGCGCGGGTAGCGCGCGGCTGAATAGCGCGACGCGCCGCAGCGCCGCCGCTTGCTCGGTCAGGTAATCTTCGAGGTAAGCGACCATCGCCGCATCGGCAGCGTGCGCGCGCTTACCGGTCCCGCGCTGATTGGTTCCGATCGTCGCACGCAGGATCGCCAGCTCGCGCAGAAGCTGCGCGGTGCGATCGGGCGCGGTGCGTAGCGCGTCGAAGGTAGACTCGTCCGTCAGACGGTTGATCGCCACGAGCCCGAGCCGCAGTCCCGTCGCCTTCATCTGTCGCGCGATCGCGCCGGCCTCGCGCAGGCGGTCGGCCGCCGCGGTCGTTACCAGCACGAAGCGCACGGCGGGCGAGCGGAGCAGGGCGGCCGTCGCGCCCATCCGCTGACGGATCGCATCGGCGGCGCCGCCTGTCGCGGCGAGGAACTCCGCGATCGCCGAGAGCGGATGCGCCCCGGCGACCCGCTCCAGCTGTTCGATAATCAGCCGCGCGGCGCGGCCACCGAGATGCAGGCCGGGACGCTTGGCCGCCGCGTCGGCGCGCTGCAAAACCCAGCGCGCCGTTTTGGAATCCAGCAGCCGCGCCAGATGGTCGGGCGCCTCGATGAAGTCGAAGGCGTGCATCGCGGGCGGCGTGTCGACGATTTCGAGCGCAAAGCGCCGGCGTTCGTGGAGCTCGTGCAGGAGTTCGAGCGCCGCGTAATTCTCGGCCCCGGCGAAGCGCTCGGTGAGATTGCGGTAAAAGGCGTTCGCGAAAATGCGCCGCTGGGACTCGGCGTCCGGTACGAAACGTTGGAACAGGCCGTCCCAAACCGCCTTGACGTCGAGCGCGATCACCGCCAGCGGAAGCCCCGGAGCGAGACCCGCGGCGCGCAAACGCCGCCGGTCGAGGCGCACGGGACGCGACGCCGCGCCGGAGAGCCCCAACGCGTCGCGCAGGCGTCGCGCCGGATCGACCGTAATTACCGCCGTCTCCTGACCAGCCATCGCCGCGGCCACGCCCAAGGCGGCAGCCACGGTCGTTTTGCCCACCCCGCCGGGTCCCACAACGATCACAATCGAACCTGGTTTGAAGAGTTGATTCACGGCCGACGATCCTGTCGCGCTCAAGATAGCATCCGGCGCGCGCCCGGACAGTTGCCCTCGCGCGAGCCCTGTGGACCGTTCACGATCCCCACTGATAGACGGAGTTGGTGGCGCGACATAAAGTTAGGCGAGGGGTTGGCGAAGGTGGCGTGATGGAGTTGGTTGCCGTCCTGATTGGGGTCGTGATCGGCGGGGCATTGGCCTGGATGGCTGCCGTGGCGCGGACCCGCACGCGGTTCGAGAGTGGCTTGCGCGGTGCCGAGGCGCTGGCGGCCGCCGCGTCGGCCGAGTCGAGTGCGTTGCGCAGCGAGTTGGACGCGCGGCGGGCGGAGGTTGACGACCTGCGCGGCAAGCTCGAGTCCGCCGCCAACGCGCGCAGCTCGCTCGAGGCGCGCGCCGACGAGATGAACCGGCGTTTCGAGGAGCAGCGGCAGCTACTCGATAACGCCGAACGCAAGTTGGCCGACAGCTTCCGCGCGCTGGCGGCCGAGGCGCTAAAGGCGAGCAGCGAGAGTTTCCTGACGCTGGCGGCCGAGCGCTTCGATTCCTTGCAAAAGCAGTCGACCGCTGACCTGGACGCGCGCCGTACCGCGATCGGTGGCCTGCTCGATCCCGTACGGGAATCCCTCACCAGCCTGGACCGCGAGATCCGCCGGATCGAAAACGAACGGCGCGGCGCGACCGATGTCCTCACCGATCAGCTCAAGTCGCTGAGCTCGCAGACCAATCGGTTGGTCGACGCGCTCAAGACCCCGTCGGTGCGGGGCCGCTGGGGCGAAATCCAGCTCCGGCGCGTGGTCGAGATTGCCGGCATGATCGAGCATTGCGACTTTCACGAGCAGACGCAATTCACCACCGCCGAAGGACGGCTCCGGCCGGATATGACCGTGCGCTTACCGGGCGGCAAGCAGGTCGTGATCGACGCCAAGGTGCCGTTGCAGGCCTACATGGAGGCGATCGAGACCGAGGGTGAGCCGCAACGGATCGCCAAACTGCAGGACCATGCGCGCCAGATCCGCAGCCATGTCGGACAGTTGAGCGCGAAAGCCTACTGGGACGCACTCGACCGCGCGCCGGAATTCGTCGTGCTGTTCCTGCCCGGCGAGATGTTCTTCAGCGCGGCCCTGCAACAGGACGCTACTTTGATCGAGGACGCCGCCGAGGCCCGGGTGATTCTGGCGACGCCGACCACGCTGATCGCACTGCTGAAGGCGGTCTCCTACGGCTGGCGCCAGGAGCAGCTCGCCGAGAACGCGGAGCGGATCAGCCGGCTCGGGCAGGAGCTCCACGATCGGATCGTCGTGATGCGTGACCACTTTGCCAAGGTCGGTACGTCGCTGGGCGGCGCGGTGAAGTCGTTCAATGACGCGGTCGGTTCTTTTCAATCACGCGTGATGCCGGCGGCGCGGCGCTTTCGCGAACTCGGGGTCGTCGGCAAGGATGAGATCCGCGACGCCGAGCCGGTGGACCTCCTGCCGCGCGAAGTCTCGGCGTCGGCTGGTGACAAGTTGGTCAGTGGCAATTCCGCAGCTGAAAACGGCGTCGCTGACAGCTCGCGCGGCGAATGAAATCAGTTCGTAGCCTTCTCATGAGCAATCAAGGATTTCCGCCGCGAGGCAGGGACGGCGCGCCTGTTCGTGCCTCCGCCATTTGGTAGCTTCCCACTTCCTGCATGCGGGAAAGCGCATAGCGGAACGGCTCATCCGGTATGGTGACGGTGCCCTGATAAGGGTGCGCCAATTCGAGAATCGCGAGAATCGTTATCCCGAGCAGAATTGAGAAGAACGCGCACATGACGACTTGTGCGCGAAAGACGTGGCTGCCGAAGAAATAGCTGAAGCCGATCGTAATCGCGCACCCAAGGTAGATTACGAGCCACACGACCGAGGGCAGGTCGTCATCGTAATAGAGAATGCGCTGATTGCGCGCTTGCCCGACTATATTGAGCTGGTCGATAGCTTTATCCTCCAGCATCTGCTCGCGACTGTCGGCAGCGTGATACGAGAGTAAAATAGACCAGAGTTTGAGGGTTCGTCCGGTTTGCGCGCGATAGTTGTCGTTGGCCATCTGCGGCCATTCTTCATCGACCACACGGTGCGTGTATTCGGAGACCGCCGAATCAAACCGCGTGCGCATCGGTTCGGCGAAACCAGCGCCCAATTTGTAGAGACTCTCCAGCGCTGACGCCTCTTGGTGCGAGTTAGCATTGGCGGCGGTGAACTGCTCCCAGGCAGCAACGATCACGAATGCCAGCACCAGGCCATAAAACGCTCCGAGGACGCCGAAGGTAATTCCGGCCACCTCGTGGTTTTTTTGCAGATGATCGACGGGCACCAGGCGCCTGACGACGCAGAGACCTGCGACGCTGCCGCCGCCGAACACCACGCAGACAAACGCGATCTGTCCGAAAGTTCCCCAGTAGAGCAGAAAATCCATCTTGCCAATCCCTCCTCCATCCCAACAGCGCATGACGCTAGGTGACCAAAGGAGAGATTATTGGACTGACGCCGTGAAGGTCATCAATAAATGCTAGTAGTCGGGTGGACGGACTAGCCATAAGCAGCAATCAGTCGGCACAGGATCGCTATATCGACGGCGGAAAAAAGGCGGGAAGTGAAGGCGGGAGGCAAGCTGAGCCGATAGTCTTGATCGGTTCCGCCCTTTCGAAAAGTCAGGGCTTCGGCTTTGGGCTACCTGACTTATCACGGCCGGCTTGCGCGGTCTGCGCCTCGTGCAAGGCGCTCAAGTACTCCCCCAAGGTCGCGTCCAGTCGCCGGTAGAGCAGGGCATTAAAAGTCTCCGCGCCCTGCCCGGCCTGTGCCTGCTGCAAGCAGCGGATGTATTCGAGCCTGTCTTCCGGGCGCACCGCAACTGGCGGATAGCCGCCGCGAATCAGAATCAGGTTCATCAGCAGCCGCGCCGTGCGTCCGTTGCCATCATTGAAGGGATGGATATCAACCAGACGGCCGTGGGCCGCAAAGGCGGTCTCCGGCGAATCGGTCGCGCTTCCAAGCCACTGCGCGAAATCGCCCATGCGAGCGGGAACCTCGGCCGGTGACGGGAAGCTGTGCCGTCCCGTCTCGGTGCGGACGAAACGGGGCAGGTCGGCGTACTTGCCAGCAATCGCCGGGCCGGACCGCTGCATTACCAGCTTGTGCAGATTGCGCACGTCGCTCGCGGTCGGCCGCGCCGGCTGCCGGGCCAGTTCGCGTACATACCGGATAGCATCGTAATGATCGAGCGCCTCAAGATGATCTTTGAGCGGCTTGCCGCTGATCGTAATGCCTTTTTCGATGACCAGCGTAGTTTCAACCGGGCTGAGCGTATTGCCCTCGATCGCATTCGACGTGTAGGTAAGCTCGACATCGTAGTAATGCTCAAGATTGGTAAGCGCCTGCGGCAATAGCGGCCGCAACTCGTCGAGTCGCGCCTTCCTGGCGGCAATCGAGGTTAACAGCTCTTCCATCCCGTCTCACGGATACCACGGGCCAGTACTTGAACAAAGGCAAGTCACTAAGGCGTGGGACGGGCGAAGGCATTGCCATCAGAACAATTGCAGCGCCGCTGCTTCGATCCGGTCGCGCAGAACCTTGTGCAGGCTGTCGCGCGTCAAGATGTCAACTTTGCTGCCGAGGATGCTGGCGGCGCGCTCCTTCACATCCATCAACTGGAAAAGGCCGAGCTTCCCTTTTTCGTAGTCGAAAAACAGATCAACGTCCGAATCCGGCCCGGCCTCGCCCCGGGCGGTTGAGCCGAACAGGTAGAGGTGCTCGACGCCGAGCCGCTTCAACTCGGCTTCGTGCTCCTTGAGCCTGGCTATGACGGCGGCGCGATCCATCTTTGCATATAACACAGGTCTCGGAGGGGTCGGGCGAATTTTCGTCAGTGGCGGATGCGCTCTAGGGCGTCAAACGTTCCCTGACGTTATCAAGATCGGAAGAGCAATCCTTCCGCCTCCATTTATTTTGTGGGATGTTTTGTCATGTCAAACCTCAGCCGCCGCATCGAGGAAGAATTAAAGACCTGAGAGCAAGCGTTTTGTTAACCCCAAGCTGCGCGAGGCAGGCGAAAACACTAAAATGAGTTACCAGGAAACGAAAACCCCTGACAAGGTAC
>JBKQPD010000047.1:0-90723 GCA_052145175.1 Binataceae bacterium (SeqCode)
TTTTCTCTCGACGTCTGCGTCGCTTGACAAATAGACCGGTCTACATAAGATCTATCAAGATCATTATCGCGACTGTAATACAAGGGCCGGGAACGGCCAACATCGTCTTGGACGATTTGGCGATCGGAGCTGATTGTGGGGGATGCCTGCGAAAGGGAGTCTGAATACGAGCAAACCATCCAAAACCACAGTGATGATGACCCTGGTGCTGGCGGGCGTCGCCGCAGCCGGGGCGACCTGGTGGCTTGTGAGCCGAGGCTCTCATCGGCAAGATCTCGTGCTCTACGGCAATGTGGATTTGCGACAGGTCGAGCTCGCCTTCAACGACAACGAGCGAATCGCCGCAGTTCTAGTACAGGAAGGAGACCGCGTAAAGCGCGGCCAAATCCTGGCGCGCCTGGATACCAGCCGTCTGGAGCCGCAGGTCGCACAGGCCGAGGCATCAGCCGCGGCACAGCGTGAGGCCGTCGAAAGATTGCACAATGGGAGCCGCCCGCAAGAGATCGCAGAGGCTCGGGCGAATGTCGCGTCAGCCGAGGCCGACGCCGTCAATGCCCGCGGCCAATACCAGCGACGCAAGACGCTGGCCGCGAATTCGATTGTAAGCCGGCAGGATCTCGAGAACGCGAAGGCGGCGGTCGACGTCGCCGAAGCCAAGCTGGCGATGAATCAGAAGGTGCTCGACTTGGTTATCGTCGGGCCACGCAAAGAAGACATCGGCCAGGCCGAGGCGGTGTTACGGGGCGACGAGGCGCAGGCGGCTTTCTTGCACCAAGAGCTCGCAGATGCCCAGCTGGTCGCCCCCGTGGATGCCGTCGTTCGTACGCGCCTTATGGAGCCCGGGGAGATGGCGTCGCCGCAAAAGCCAGTGTTCTCGCTGGCGGTCACTGATCCGAAATGGGTTCGCGCTTATGTCGCAGAGCCGGATGTGGGCAAGCTGAGATCGGGAATGGCCGCGTCGGTCGCACTCGACAGCTTCCCGCATAAACGCTTCGACGGGTGGGTCGGATTTATATCTCCCGTCGCCGAATTTACGCCGAAGACGGTGGAGACCACAGAGCTGCGAACGAGCCTCGTTTACGAGGTGAGGGTCTTTGTAAAGGACCCGACCGACCAACTCCACCTCGGCTCGCCCGCCAGCGTGTACCTGCCGACGAATGATGGCAAGCCACCTTATTCCCCCGGCATAGCAACCATTGCGAGAGTCCAACCGTGAGTACGGCCGGGTCGATGGCGAATGTCATTACCGGCGACAAGATCCATAAGACGTTTATCAGCGATAAAGGCGTAGCCACGCGGGCGCTCGATAATGTGTCATTCGAGGTCCGGCGCGGCGCGCTCACCGCGCTGGTCGGACCGGATGGCGCGGGGAAGACCACGCTCATGCGTCTGGCCGCCGGATTGATGACCGCCGATTCCGGTGCCTTGAGCGTTCTCGGTATCGACGTTGCCGCCAATCCGCAACAAGTCCAGTCCAGCATTGGCTATATGCCTCAGAGATTCGGGTTGTACCAGGATCTCAGCGTCCAGGAAAATCTTGACCTTTACGCCGATCTGCATGGAATCGGACCCGACGAGCGGCGCGACAACTATCCGCGATTGATGGAAATGACGGCGCTCGGGCCTTTTGTCCAGCGTCAAGCCGGCCGGCTGTCGGGCGGCATGAAGCAGAAGCTGGGTCTCGCCTGCACCCTTATCCGCGCGCCCGAACTCTTGCTTCTCGATGAGCCGACAGTCGGCGTCGACCCATTATCGCGGCGCGAACTGTGGGCGATTATCCTGCAGCTCGTCAATGAGCAGGGCCTCACGGTGCTGCTCAGCACTTCGTATTTAGACGAAGCCGAGCGATGCGCGCACGTCGTCGTCTTGCACGAAGGACAGGTACTGTCCCAGGGTCGTCCGGACGAAGTGAGCGAGCTGGCGACAGCTCGCGTATTTCTTGCGGAACCCCTCCCGGGGAGGACGCCCCGAGGGATGCAGGCGCGAATGCTGGACAGCCCTGATGTGATCGATGCTGTGCCGGAAGGCGGGCACGTGCGCATGGTGATGGCCGCCGAGCCGAGCGGCCCGACGTTCGATGGTGCTTCGCTGACACCAGCGCCCCCGCGTTTCGAGGATGGTTTCATGCTTCTCCTGCGGCGGATCACGCCGGATCGGCCTGCGGTCGCAATGACGCTCGATCACCACCCGGCGGCCGATGGCGACCAGGTGGTTGTCGAGGTCGACAATTTGGTCCGCCAGTTCGGCGCTTTCACCGCCGTCGATCACGTGAGCTTCACTGTTAGGCGCGGCGAGATCTTCGGTTTGCTCGGGCCGAACGGGGCGGGCAAAACGACGACCTTCCGCATGCTCTGTGGCCTACTCCCGCCAACGCATGGCACGCTGCGAGTAGCTGGTGTCGATCTTCACAGCGCGCGCGCTGCCGCCCGCCAGCAGCTCGGTTATGTCGCCCAGAAGTTTGCGCTCTATGGCGATCTGTCAGTAGTCGAGAATCTCGATTTCTTTGCGAGCGCCTACGGGCTGCGCGGCGCTCGACGGCGTGAGCGCATTGCCTGGGCGCTGGAGCAATTCGAGCTCGAACCGCTCATGCGCCAGCCGAGCGGCCTCCTCCCCGGGGGCTATAAGCAGCGGCTCGCGATGGCGGCAGCACTGCTGCATGAGCCTGAGATCTTATTTCTGGACGAGCCGACCAGCGGCGCCGATCCGCTGGCGCGCCGCGAATTCTGGCGACGCATCACCTCGCTGGCCGAACAAGGTGTCACCGTGATTGTCACCACGCATTTCATGGAGGAGGCGGAGTATTGCGATCACGTCGCCATCCTCGATAACGGCCGGATCCTGGCCCACGGCACGCCGGCCGAGATTCGCCGCTATGCGCCTGTTGAGAAGGGGCATGAGTCGAGGATGGAGGACGCCTTCATCGCCATCGTCGCGGCGGCCCGAGGGGTTGAGGCTAGCCCGCCTGTACAGCCGCAGGTCACGGCACGACGCCCGTTTAAGATCGACGGTACGACTGACTTGGCTGCGAGGGCTTGGCGGATTTGGGCGCTGGTCAAAAAGGAGGTGCGTCAAATCCTCCGCGATCCCAGCAGCATCGCCGTCGGCGTGGTGATGCCGGTGTTGCTGATTTTGCTGTTCGGCTATGGCCTGACGCTCGATGTAAAGAACGTCCCGGTCGCGGTCGTGCTGGAGGACACTTCTCCGGACGCGATCGAATTGGCGTCGACCTTCCAGCTATCCCCCTATTTTCGTGCGCAGCTGATGACCTCGATGGCCCAGGCCGAGGATCTCATTCTCGCGAGCCAAGTCGACGGCATCATCCGCATCCGCTCCGACTTCTCGCGCCAGATGAGAAACGGAGATGCCGAGGTGCAGATCCTGGCTCACGGTCGCGATGCCAATCGCGCCCGGATCATTCAGGGTTATGTTCAAGGGGCGGTCGGCCAGTGGGCCGCGCGCCGAATGGCCGAAGGACAAGAAGTGTCGAGCGGGCCCGTGGTCGTGCAGGACCGGGTTTGGTTCAACGAGGCCAATGAGAGCCGTTACTTTCTGGTTCCCGGTCTGGTCGTGCTCGTCATGACGGTCCTCGGCGCTTTGCTGACGGCGCTGGTCGTGGCGCGGGAATGGGAGCAAGGCACTTTTGAAGCACTGTTCGTAACGCCCGTTCGCGCCGGTGAAATCTTGCTTAGCAAGGTGCTCCCATATTTGGGATTAGGCGTCTTCGGACTTGCGCTATGCCTGCTCGGCGCCAAATTCCTCTTTCAGGTTCCATTTCTTGGGTCGCTGTGGGTGTTAAGCCTCGGTTCACTACTCTACCTGCTCGTCGCGCTGGGTATGGGGCTGCTGATCTCTTCGACAGTGAAGGCGCAGTTTGTCGCCAGTCTCATAGTTGTGGTGGCGGCATTTGTCCCGGCGCTGATGCTCTCAGGATTCCTCTTTGAACTGCACAATCTGCCAGTGGCGGTCCGCTTGCTCTCCTACCTGTTTCCCGCGCGGTACTACGTCGCGCTCCTCCAGACCGTGTTGCTGGCGGGCGATGTCTGGCCCATCATTCTACCGAATCTGGCAGTGCTGGCCGGCATGGCCGTTCTGCTGTTCGGCCTGACCCGGGTGGGATTCAGGAAGCAGCTCGACTGAGGTAGATCATGCTCGCCGCCATTTTCCGCATCGTCGCTTTGGTCCGCAAAGAACTCCTTGCAATGCTCAAGGATCCACGCGGACGCGCCGTCCTTTTTGTCCCGCCGGTATTACAGTGCATCGTGTTCGGGTATGTCGTGAACTACGATTTGACCCGCGTTGCCTACATAGCCTTTGACCGCGACCGCAGCGCCGCGTCATCGGAGCTGCTCGCTTCGTTGGACGGCTCGGGCGTGTTCCAACGGGTTGCAAATCTCGAACGCGCCGCAGACGTGAAGACCATGATTGACGATCGACGCGCCTTGGTCGCGGTTCAGATCGATCAGGATTTCGAGCGCCGCTTACTTTCCGGGCGATCGGCCGCCGTACAGGTCATCGCCGACGGTCGCAATTCGAACACGGCCGGCACAGCGCTCAACTATGTCCGCACCGTAGTCGATTCGTTCAATGCTAAATGGTGGGCAGCGCACGGCGGCGGCGGGCCGCCGGTAAGGGTGACCACCCGCACTTGGTATAATGAGAACCTGGTGGATCGTTGGAGCATCATCCCAGGTTTGATTGGCACACTCACGCTTCCCGAGATGCTCCTGATGACGGCGATGGGCGTCGCTCGCGAAAAGGAGGAAGGGACCTTTGACCAGTTGCTCGTAACACCCTTTCGTCCCGCCGAACTCATGATTGGCAAGGCGTTGCCTTCGCTGCTCGTGTTCCTCAGCCAAGCCACCGTCTTCCTGCTGGTCGCTCAGCTTTGGTTTCGGATTCCCTTCGCAGGGTCGTTCCTCACGCTTTATTTTGGCCTTACCTTATTTCTTTTGGCGGTGACCGGAATCGGACTCCTGCTTTCGTCGCTGGTCGGGACCATGCAGCAAGCGCTGCTCTTGTGTTTCTTGCTGGCGATGCCCCTCATGCTCTTGTCCGGAGTCTTCACCTCACCGACTAGCATGCCGGAGGCTATACAGGACTTCGATTTGATTAATCCGCTGGGCTACATGATCGATATATCGCGACGAGTGTATCTCGAAGGCATCGGTCTAGATCGGCTGACATCAGATTTGTGGCCGTTGGCGGTCACGGCAGTGCTCACTCTGGCGATCGGCGGCTGGGTGTTTAACCGGCGGTTGGGATGAAAACAGCAAATTTCTGAACCCGTTCCCTAAATTCCAATCTTCTCGACTTCATCGAGCGTGATCTGGTCGTCGGTGCGGTCGTAGAGCTTGGTGGTACGCGGGCTCTCGTGGGCGGCCATGGCCTGAGCGTTTTCGAGCCGCCATTGTCGAGATAGGCGGTGATCCCCGTTGCGCGGAAGGTGTGATTGCAGACCGCCGTGGGAATGCCGGCGGCCCGCGCACGGCGCTGCAGCATGCGCCAGGCGTCGGATTGCGTCATCGCGCGATCGGTCAGAACGCCGGTGCGCCGGACCGTCGTGCGGAACAGCGCACCCCCGCGATCATCGGCAATTTTGGCAGCCTCGATGTAGTCCTGCAGGTAAGTCTCGAGATGATGGTGGCAGGGCATCGCATGTTCCTTGCCGCCTTTTTCGTGGAGGCGGACCCACAAGCGGCGATGCTGCCAGTAGACATCCGCCACGGTCATACCCAGCGCCGCGCCGATCCGCGCGAAGGTAAAGACCAGCAGGGCGATCAAGGCCCGGTCGCGCTGACCGACGACGGTCTTGGTGTCGATGCTGTCGAGCAGCTGACGCGCTTCGGTCGCGGCCAGTACCGGGGTCTTGCCGGTGCGGACCGCATATTTGGGGCCGCGCACGGCGGCGGGCCGGATTGACCGCGAGCACCTGCCCGACCACCAGCCAGTCGAACAGCATGCGGACGGCCGCCAGCCACTGCTTGACGCTCGGCGGCGCAAACTCCCGCCCGAGGCTCTCCACCCAGGCGGCGACGTGCACGGGCTCGATGTCGAGCAGATTGAGACGGGCTTGATCGCACCAGTCGAAGAACTCAGTCACCGCCCGGTAGTAAGCGCGACGGGTGTTCGGATTGCGGATGTTGGCGGTAAAGAATTCGACGAAGCGGCGGCCGGCGTGCGGGCCGCGCGCCGCGATCAGCGGCGGGACGGTGGCGCTGGTTTCGGTCAAGAGGATGACCGGGAGCTGGTCGGGAGCGTCCTTCATCCGGTCTTTTATAGCTGATCTTTAATGAATGATAAGGACGTTATCATTCGTTAAATCTCGCCCCGGGTCAGGCGCCGATCCGCGACCGGATCGTGGCGGCGATTGCCCGGGCGATGCCATCGATTTGATCGGCGCTCTCGCCCTCGACCATCACCCGCGCCAGCATCTCGGTGCCCGAATAGCGGACCAGCAGCCGGCCGCAGCCGTTGAGCTCGCGCTCAGCCGCCGCGATCGCGCCGCTGACGTCAGCCATCTCCGCGAACGGCACGCGCTCGCGCACCACGACGTTTTCGAGCACCTGTGGCACGCGTTTCATGACGCGCAGCGCACTGAGCGGCGTTTGCGTCTCGACCATCAGCGAGAGCACGCGCAGGGCCGTAATCAGTCCGTCGCCGGTGGTGGAATGGTCCATGAAGATGACGTGGCCGGATTGCTCACCGCCGAGATTGTAGGAATTGGCGCGCATCTCGCGCACCACGGCGGGATCGCCGACGTCGGTCCTTACCAGGCGGACCCCGGAGCGCGAAAGGGCCAACTCGAGTCCGAAATTGCTCATCACGGTGCCGACCACCGTATTCCCGCTGAGCTGGCCCTGCGCGGCCATCCGCGTGCCCAGCAACGCCATCGCGTCGTCGCCGTCGAACACGGCGCCCAGCTCGTCGACCAGCATCGCGCGATCGCCGTCGCCGTCGAGCGCGATCCCGACCTGCGCGCCCGTCCGGGCGACCGCCTGCCGCAGCGGCTCCAGATGGACCGCGCCGCAGCCGGCATTGATATTCGTGCCGTTGGGTTCGACGCCGAGGCTGATAACCTCCGCGCCCAGCTCCTGCAGTACCTCGGGACCGACCCGGTAGGCCGCCCCGTTGGCGCAATCGATCACGACCTTCAGCCCCTCGAAACTGAGCGTGCGCGGCACACAGGTCTTGAGGAAGACCGCGTAGCGCCCGATCGCGTCGTCGATACGCGCGGCCTTGCCAATATCGGCCGCGGTGGCGCGCGAGCTCGTGAGGGCGGCGTCGTCGAAGACCAGCGCTTCGATCCGCGCCTCGGTCGCGTCGTCGAGCTTAAAGCCGTCGCGCGAGAAAAATTTGATCCCGTTATCCTCGAACGGATTGTGCGAAGCCGAAATAACGACCCCTGCGTCGGCCCGCATACTGCGGGTCAGGAACGCGATCCCGGGGGTCGGCAACGGGCCAACCAGCAGCACGTCGACGCCCATCGAGCACAGGCCCGAGGCCATCGCGGTCTCAAGCATGTAGCCGGAGAGCCGCGTATCCTTGCCCACCAGAATCCGCCGATGGCGCCCGCCCGGATGACGAAAGACGTGGGCCAGCGCGCGGCCGAGCCGCAACGCGGTTTCGGACGTGATCGGTTCCAGGTTGGCGACCCCGCGCACGCCGTCGGTGCCAAACAATTTTTGTGACTTGCTGTTCAATGCCGGGACGTCCGTCGCTCGCGATAGATTCTGAGTTTAACTTTCATGGCCGATTGATGCACTAACTCGACACCCTCGGGCAGCGTCAGCTGCACGGTCGCATCATAGACCCCGGGCACCATGCCGTCGGCGTCGATAAACGCGGCCTCGTGCAAATCGAGCTTGGCCAGCTCCAGTTGTGTGCCACGAATCGTCAGATTGACGTGCGCGGGCTCGATACGGAAGGGGTTCTCGTTGCCACGCACCTCAATCGGCATCCCGCGGAACTCCTTTTCCTCCACAATCGGCGCGACCACGATATTCGCGGTCACCTCGGCAGGCTCAATCCGCGCGCTGGCGAAAGGCGCGGTCAGCGCGACCCGCCGTCCAAGACTGCCGGTCGCATCGGCCAAGTCGATCGGTTCGCTTTCGACCTCGTCGATCCGGGCGAGTTCCTTGCCCGGTCCTCGCACGGCAGCAGTGGGCGGATCGATCTCTTTCGAGGATACCCGATAGCCCATCGCCGGCGCGCCGAGCAGGGTCAAGCGAACCGGCAGGTCGCGCGTGGTGATCTGGTCGATATCGAGCAAGATTTGCGAGGGTACGACACTGACCACCGTGGTCTGACGCGGGACGTTGAACGCTTCGGGATTTACCCTTAAGGACACTTCCCCGACCGTCACCCCGATCAAGTCGAGCCGGAGCGTGAGCCGGCCCGGATCGATTAGCGACAGCAGGGTTCGCGGTCCCGAGACCTCGATCTTGACACTCTGCGGATGGGGATTCGTGATTATCATATGGGGTGGCAAGTCACGGTAGGTAACCGGCACGTTAAACGACTCAATTGAGCTGTGCTGCCCGGCGTTGACGAAGAACCACAGCCCCATGGCGAGCAGGACCGAGATCAGGCGCAGACCGGTGTTGCGCCGCAGGCCGCGCTTGAGCATCCCTTCGTAATAGCGCGCCTTGGAAGTGGCCGGCGGAACCAGACGGGGTGCAGCCGCTGCTTCGCCGGGCTCTTTGCGCGCTGCTGTCGACATCTTGCTCCGTCCCCCGCAGTCCAGGCCTAACCCGGCAGCTCGCGCAGCATATCGAACAGTTGCTGCGGCACCAGATCGCGTTCCAGCGCGCCGTTGCGCGCTATCGAAATCGTCCCGTCCTCCTCGGAAACCACGATCACCACCGCGTCGTTATCCTCGGTCAGGCCGATCGCCGCGCGATGGCGTGTGCCGAGCGCGAGACTCACATTCGGATTGGTCGAGAGCGGCAACAGGCAGGCCGCCGCCAGAATTTGCCGGCCCTTGACGATCACGGCGCCGTCGTGCAGCGGCGATCCGCGCATGAAGATCGTCTCGAGCAGTTCGGGCGAGAGCTGGCCGTCGATCGCGCGGCCGGTATCGACCACGTCCTGCAAACCGACGTCGCGCTCGACCACGATCAGCGCGCCGATCCGTCGCGCGGAGAGCCACGCGGCGGCGGCCGATAGCTCCTGTGCCCCACTCGTCGGACCTGGATGGCCCGCGAAGAGCGACCGGGCGCCGACACCGGTCAGGGCGCGGCGGATGTCAGCCTGAAAGATGACGACCAGGATAACCATCAAAGAGCCGAGAAAGTTGTTCAGCAGCCAGTTAAGCGTGAATAAACCGAGCATCTGCGAGCTGACGAACGCAACGGCGACTATTCCCAGCCCCGCCACCATCTGCATCGTGCGCGTCCCGCGAATCAGGAGCGCGATCCGGTAGATAACATACGCGACGATCAGAATGTCGACCGCGTCCTGCC
The DNA here is from genome assembly GCA_052145175.1 of Binataceae bacterium (SeqCode). Taxonomy (GTDB): domain Bacteria; phylum Desulfobacterota; class Binatia; order Binatales; family Binataceae; genus JAJPHI01. The sequence continues at coordinate 9,462 of JBKQPD010000047.1, forward strand.
ATCTTAGGCGGGGCATGAGTTGGAAGAACCCGTGCATGATCATCAGCTTCGCCCGCGCACCACCGCCGTCGCGATCTTCATCGCGGCCACCGCCTCCGCCGTATCGTGGGCCCGGACAATCGACGCGCCGTGGGCGATCGCGAGCGCATTGACCGCCGTGTTGCCGGCCAGCACTTCGCGTGGCCCCTCGCCGGCAATCTGGCGCACGAAGCGTTTGCGCGACGCTCCAATCAATACTGGATAGCCTAGCGCGCAAATACGATAGAGACCACTCAACAAGAGCAGGTTATGCCGCGCCGTCTTGGCAAACCCGAGACCCGGATCGACAATTATCCGCCGCGGCGAGATTCCCCGTTGCTCGGCGAAGCGGGCGCGCGCCCGCAGATAGGCGCGCACTTCCGCCACTACATCCCGGTAACGGGTCAACCTGGCGTGATTCTCGGGACCGCCCCGCATATGCATCAGGACGACCACGCAACCCGTCCGGCGCGCGAGCGGCGCCATCGCCGAATCGCCGGAGAGCGCGCTCACGTCGTTGATCAGCGCGGCCCCGTGCCGCAACGCCAGCTCGGCCACGACGGCCTTGCGTGTATCGATCGAGACGGGAGCCCGCAGGCGGCGCTCAAGCATTTCGAGCACCGGCGTGACCCGCGCCAGCTCCTCCTCGGCAAGTACCGTGCGAGCCCCCACGGGCCGGGTCGATTCGCCGCCGACGTCGATTATCCCGGCGCCCGCGGCTTCCATCGCGAGCGCGTGCTCCAGCGCACGTTCGGGGTCGAGAAATTGGCCGGCATCGGAAAAGGAATCGGGCGTAACGTTGAGTACCCCCATCACGAGCGGAAATTCGAGTATCCGGCCGTCGCGCAGTTTGAGCCGATGGGGGATTCGCGCGCGCGAAACCATCCGGCGGGAATTTGTGATCGCGGAAACCATTGGTAGGCGACCATCGGGCGCGCGCCTGGCGCGCGCCGCGCACGGCGCCTTGCCCGTCTAGTGTGACGCGGAACTCCGCTGTTCCGGAAGCGACGTGGCGTTCATCTCAGCCGCGCGCCGGGCGCGCAGATGCGCTTGCACCATCCAGGCCACGACGATTATCCCGAGCAATCCCGCGACCACCGCGAGCCGGCTCCAGTTGCGGTTTTTCGGCCGATCCATTTCGATCGGCTCGAGACTGCGCGGCGACGGGGCGTTATCGGCGCGTTGCACCTCGCGCACGAAACGCATCGCGATCTCCTCCGGATCGAGCTGGAGGAAGGTCGCGTAGCGCCGCAAAAACGGCAGCACGTAAAGCTGATCGGAGATCAACGAATAGTCGCTGCTCTCGATCATACGCACATAATGATTTGGAATACGGGTCTCTTTGACCGCCTCGTCAACCGACACGCCGCGGCCTTCGCGCGCGCTCGCGAGAAAATTCCCGAGAGTCGGACCCTCGCTCTCGCGCTTCGGTTTCGGGTCGGCCGCCACGGTCAAAGCTTCCGCGCTTTTGTCGCTCAAGACTTGAGCCCTCCCCACCTCAGCTACACCCATGCCGCGATTTTATAGCTGCTTCAAACACAAACCAATACCTATTATGACAGGAGCGCTAAGCGTTTTGGTCATGACCGTTCAGGGTCCTGAGGCTGATGGATTATCGCAGTCGTCCGGCTGGCTGAGGTCCATCGGCGGTCTCTGATTGATCAGAGCGAGTTTCTTGCCCTCGCAACCAAGCAGTATAGGCGTTGGCGTAAGCGTTCTTGCCAGCTTTACCCGATCGCTCCGGTTCACGATCAACACCAGGCAGGCCGGCGCCGACCACAGGTCACGCAAGCGCGCGTCGGTGGCGATAAAGGCCGGCGCCGCGTCCGGCGAGTCGCCGAAGGGCGCCAGTTCGCCACGATAACCGACGAGCGGCTCCTGTTTGCCGGTATAAAAAGGAAGCGCCTGAACAAAATGATGATACGACGCGAGCGCACAGCCATGCTCAAGTTGCGGGGCGATAACATTCGCCAGAGCGCGATAGGAGAACATCGGTGTGGCGTCGATCCGGACCTTGGCCAGCACTCCCGTCAGCAGGAGTGCGATAAGTACAACCGCCTCTGGCGCGCGATGCGGCCGCGGGTCGCGTAGCCACCAAATCGCGGCGGCCATTCCCATGATCGCGATCAATAGGAAGCCATCGCCAAGTAGAGCGATGGCCGGATTCGCTGTGCCTGGGTTCAGCCGCATAGGAAACGCGCCGTGTCGTCGCAGAAACAGCAGACCTGCCGCAGTGACAAGCGCCAAGACTCCGTTAAGCGCCGCGAACCATCGCAGCAGCCGGCGGGCGCGGACCGGTTCCATCGAGCGCAACCGCGCAAGTCCCGCACCGGCCAGAATCGCGAGCGGCGGAAGTCCCGGGAGCAGATATTCCGCGAGCTTGGCGCGCGGAATCGAAAAGAAGACCAACACCGTGGCGAACCAGAGCAAAAGAAACCGTAAAGCGCCCCGATCCGTGGTGCTCGCGGCGCTGCTGGTCGATTCCTTCAACGCCGTGATCCCCGATAGCGCGAAATAAAAGAAAGGCCAGGTCCCAGCGATTGCGATCGGGATAAAGAACCACGGTCCCCAACCGTGTTCCGTATCACTCAGAAAGCGTTGTACGTGTTCATGGAGGAAGAAGAATGCGAGGAAGCCGGGATTCCGCCGTGCCGCGAGCACGAACCAGGGCACGGTGATGGCTATGTAGATCGCGGCGCACTCCGTCCAGCGGATGCATATAATCTCCCGCGCCCGGCCCTCGCCGAGCAGCCAGAGGAGCGCGATCGCGCCCGCCAGCACCAGCGCCACCGGACCCTTCACCAAAGTCGCGAGCGCGAGCAGCGCCGACGCCGCGAACATCCACCGGCGGCCGACGCCTGTGCGGAAATCGCCGCGCGTCGCAGCCGCGTAAAATGACATCAGCGCCGCGGTGAAGAAGAACGCCAGCTCGGGGTCCGGCGTGGCGGTCCGCGCGAAGATAAAAAACAGCGGGCTCAGCCCGAGCGCGATCGCCGCCAGAATTCCGACCGCCGCCCCGAACATCATCTCGGCCGCGGCCGCCGTCACGACGATCGAACCGACGCTCGCCAGTGCCGCCGGCAAGCGCACCGCGAATTCGTTGCGGCCCAGGGCTCTGATCGCGAGCGCTCCCGCCCAATAGACCAACGGCGGCTTTTCGAAGTAGCGCACTCCGTTGTCGCGCGGCGTGACGTAATCGCCACTGACCACCATCGCGCGCGCGACTTCCGCATAGCGGCCTTCGTCCGGCTCCCACAGCGCCGGTCCGCCGAGCCCCACGAGATAGAAGAGCGCCGCGGTCCCACCACACAGCAGGAGGCGATGAAAGCGAGTAAGCCGCCGCATACGCGATGAAGTCTCCAAGCTGGACGCCCGCAGATCAACCGGGCCGGAGGTTGCGCGACTGTCTTTAAATCGCGCAACGGGTTTGTCAGAATGCGGAAATCCGTGGCGCGACTACGCGCCCGGGCTGGCAACCTTTTAGTGAGCGCATCAGGCAAAATATCCCCACTCTTCAACGCTGGCGCCCGCTCGTCCAAATTAATCTCGCTGGTGATCCCGGTTTACAACGAAGCGGCGAATCTGCCCGCCCTCTGGAACCGACTCGAGCCGGTGCTCGCGCTCCTGACGGACCTCGGCCATCGCTGCGAGGTGATCCTGGTCGACGACGGCTCGACCGATACGTCACTCGCCCTGATGAGCGAAATCGCGGATCGTGACCGGCGCGTGCGGGTGGTCGAGCTGGCGCGTAATTTCGGGCAGCACCCAGCGTTGCTCGCGGGCTTTCGCAACTGCCGCGGCGCGATCGTGGTGACGCTCGACGCCGATCTGCAGAACCCGCCCGAGGAGATTCCGCGGCTGGTCGCGGCGATCGAGGCCGGCAACGACGTCGTCGGCGGCTGGCGCGAGGAGCGCCACGATCGCAGCTACCGGAAACTTGCCTCGCGGCTGCACAACCGTCTCACGTCAGCCATCGTCGGCGTTCCGATGCACGACTATGGCTGTATGCTGCGGGCCTACCGCCGGCACATCATCGACACGGTGGTCGCCTGCGACGAGAAGGCCGCGTTTGTCCCGGCGCTGGCCAACTCGTTCGCCAAACGCGTGGCCGAGATTCCGGTGGCGCATGCCGAGCGGGCGGGCGGCGAATCGAAATACGGCCTCTTCAAGCTGGCGCACCTGAGTCTCAATCTCGTCACGGGTTTTTCGAGTTTCCCCATTCGCGTCGTCAGCCTGACCGGTATCGGCGTCTCGATCCTCGCGACCATGCTGGCCACTTTCCTATTGGCCCATCGCCTTATCTATGGCCCGCAGCAGGAAGGCGCGCTGTGGATTCTGTCCTCGGCGGGGTTCTTCTTTTTTGGCTTGGTCTTTCTTTCGATTGGGCTCGTTTGCGAATATCTCCAACGTATCTATCTCGAAGTACGCCGCCGCCCGACTTATATCGTGCGCGCGTTGCACGGGCAGGACGCCGACGACGCCAAATTCGAGCCGCCCCGTCACTAACCGATGACTCCCGACAGTTCGGCAGCCGGGAGCGGCCATAGCGTCGGGAGTGCGCGCTGTGTGCTGTTCGCCTATCACGAAGCGGGCTACGCCTGCATGGAAGCGCTGCTGGCTCTGGGCGCACCGATAACCGGCCTTTTCACCCATCGCGACGCCCCGGACGAAGAGATTTGGTGGCGCTCCTGCGCGGCGTTGGCGCGCGCTCACGGGATTCCCGTCCATACGCCGGAGCAACTCGACGACGCCGCCTTGGCCGAGGTCCGGCGATGCGCGCCGGACGTAATCTATGCCGCCTATTATCGCAGCCTGATCCCGCCCGCGATCCTCGCGCTGGCGCCGCTCGGGGCCTACAATCTGCACGGCTCGATGCTGCCCAAGTATCGCGGCCGTGTGCCGGTCAACTGGATGCTGGTCAACGGCGAGACGGAAGGCGGCGTCACGCTTCATCATATGGTCGCGCGGGCCGACGCCGGTGATATTGTGGCCCAGCGCGCCATCGGGATCGACGACAACGACACGGCGCTCACACTCTATCGCAAGCTCATCCCCTTGTGGGCGGCGCTGATCAACGAATACCATCCTTTGATCGTCGCCGGGCGCGCGCCGCGCCGGGCCCAGGACCTGAGCCGCGGCAGCTATTACGGCCGCCGGCGGCCGGAGGACGGCCGGATCGATTGGCGATGGCCCGCGCGCCACATTTTCAACCTGGTGCGGGCGGTAACCCATCCTTACCCCGGCGCATTTGGTCTTGTCGACGGACGCAAGCTGTTCATCTGGGAGGCCCGGGTCGCGGCCGAGTCGGGCGGCGGCGAGCCGGCGGGCATGATCCTGGGGAGCCGATCCAACGGGGAGGTCGAAGTCGCGGCGGGCGACGGCCGTATCCTGATCGGCCGGGCGCAATTCGAAAAGCAGGCGGAGGACACCGCGGCGAACGTGCTCGGCGAGCTTGCCGATCACGGCGGCGTGCGGCTGCAATAAAGGGAGGTCACATGCGGGTCATGATCACGGGCGGTGCGGGCTTTCTGGGCTCGCATCTCGCGGAAGCGTTTATCGCGCGCGGCGACGAGGTCTTTGTGCTGGATACAGGCGCGATCGGTAAGGTGCGCCATCTGATGAACAAGCCCGGCTTCCACTATATTCATGATTCGATTTTCAACGTGGAGCTGCTCGACAGCCTGGCTTCCCGCATCGACCTGATCTATCACCTCGCCGCGGTGGTCGGGGTCGAATACTACGTCGGCGATCCCTATCAGACCCTCAACGTCAACGTTAACGGCACGCAGAACGTCCTGAAGGCGGCGTACAAATACGGGAAGAAAGTGGTCTTCAGCTCGACTTCCGAGGTTTACGGCCGCAATCCGAAGGTCCCCTGGAAAGAAGACGACGACCGCGTGCTGGGCGCGACCACGATCGACCGCTGGTGCTATTCGACTTCCAAGGCGGTCGGTGAACATTTCTGCTTCGCCTATCACAAGCTCGGGATGCCGGTCACGGTCGTGCGGTATTTCAACGTTTACGGCCCGCGGCTGGACAAGGTTGACGTCGGCCGGCTCTTCACGATCTTCATGGGGCAACTGCTGCGCGGCGCCGATCTGACCGTCATTGGCGACGGCAAGCAGACGCGATGCTTCACCTATGTAACTGACGCGGTGGCCGCGACCGTCGCGGCCGGACTGGTGCCCGGCGCCGACGGCCAGGCGATCAACATTGGCGTTGATGTCGAAACCTCGGTGCTGGAGGTCGCCAAGCTGATGCTCGAGCTGTACGGCCATACGCGCTCGCAGATCAAATTCGTCAGCCAGGAAGAAGTTTACGGCAACAGCTACGAGGATATCCCGCGGCGGGTCCCCGACAATACGAAGATGCGCACGCTGCTCGGGGTCGAGCCGAAGGTCAGCCTGCGCGAGGGCACGCGCCTGGCGATGGAGTGGTTCCGCCAGGAAGCTACTGCGTGAACCCCGCTTGCATCACCCCTAATCATTGAATAAACTAGTCATATCAACTAGTTGATTTAGGTATCCAAGGGCTTATCCTGCGATGGACTCAGTCGGATTATTTGCGGCCAAGACTCATCTCTCCGCTCTGCTTGATCGCGTGGCCCGAGGTGAAACGATCGAGATAACCCGCCGCGGACGGCCAGTGGCGCTGCTCGCGCCGCCGCCCGGCGCCATCAAGGCCGACCTGCGGCGGATCGCCGAAGAAATGCGGCAAGAGCGCAAGGGTCGGAAACTCGGCAAGGGGCTGACGCTTCGGCAACTGATTGAAGATGGTCGCCGCTTTTGACCCGGATGGTGCTCGATGCGTCGGTAGTGCTGGCCTGGTGTTTCGAGGATGAACGTGATGGTTACGCAGATCTCGTCCTCGATGGACTCGCTGCCGACTGGACGGCCGTAGCACCCGCTATCTGGACGTTTGAAGTCGGCAATGCTTTGGTCGTCGGGGAGCGCCGCAATCGTATCACGCAGCCGGAATCCAACAGATTTATGGCGCGCCTCGCCAATTATCCGATCACGGTTCAGCCGATGAGCGGACTGCTTCCTCTGGTAAATATCGTCAAGGTAGCGCGGCGCGCCGAACTCTCGGTCTATGACGCCGCTTACCTCGAACTCGCCGCCCGTGAGGAATTGCCACTCGCCACGCTCGACGCGCGACTGCGGGCCGCCGCACACAAGCTCCGGGTTTCAACTGAAGTTCGCCGCTGACGACACCGCATAACCGTTGACGACGCCTGATGGAAGTAGCGCTCAAGATTGACGTCGATACCCATCAGGGGCTGGGCGAGGGGATGCCGCGCCTGCAGCGGATGTTGCTCGAATGCGGCGTCACGGCCAGCGTCTACATTGCGATGGGGCCGGACAATTCCGGCCGGGCGATCATGCGCCTCTTCCGCAATCCCGGCTTTCTTACCAAGATGCGGCGGACGCGCGCCCTCTCGATGTACGGTTGGCGCACGGCGCTGTCGGGCACGCTGCTGCCGGCGCGGCCGATCGCCCTCGCCTTCCCGCAGATTCTGCGCGACCTGGTCCGTAACGGCTTCGAGGTCGGGGTCCACGGCTATGACCACGTGCGCTGGCAGGACCGTCTGGATCGACTCGGTCCGGCCGGAATTCAGGCTGAGATCGACAAAGCTTGTGAGGTCTATAGCGCGATCATTGGCGTCGCGCCGACCAGCTTCGCGGCCCCCGGTTGGCGCACCAACGACGACGCGGCTCTGGCGCTCGAGACCAAAGTGCTGGCCTACCGCAGCGATACGCGGGGCCGTGCGCCCTATCGATGCCGGGTCGGTGAGCGGATTCTCGCCACCCCGGAAATCCCGACTACCCTGCCTACGCTCGATGAAGTCATGGGCACTCCCGAGCTCGCGACAGCCGGGTCGCTGGTCAGCTTCTACCTCGACCGCATGCGCGACGACGCCCTGAACGTCCATACGATTCACGCCGAAACCGAGGGTATGGGACAGCTCGAAGCCTTCAGTGCGCTCGTCCGCGCGCTCAAGGCGAGGGGGGCGCACTTTGTCCGGCTGGGCGACGTCGCCGCGGGACTCAAGTCTGACGAGCTTCCGGTCCTGCCGATTATCCGCACGACCCTGCCCGGGCGCGCCGGCTGGATCTCCGCGCAAGCCCCGGCCTGAAGTCCCGGCTAAAGGCTATGAGTCGACGGCTTTTCGTGTTAACTAGGCGTAACGCAACCTCGGGGGAATACAGCTTTGCCTGCCAGCAATTTAATCGCCGAAAATCCACGTGAGGTCGGCCTCGACCCCGTGAAGGTCGAGGAGCTTTTCAAGCGCGCTGAGCGCGAAGTGATCGAGGGACTGCTGCCCTCCTGCCAACTCGCGATCGCGCGCAACGGCAGGATCGGGGCGATGCGCTCCTTTGGCCGCGCCGTGCAGGGTGGCAAAGATCAACCCGTCACGAACGATACGCTGTACTGCGTCTTCAGCTGCACCAAGGCGGTGATCGCGGCGGCGACCTGGATTCTAATGGGCGAAGGGCGCCTCGCGATCGATGAGCGCGCGGCGGCGATCGTGCCCGAGTTCGGCAGCAACGGCAAAGACGCCATCACAGTCGAGCAGTTGCTGCTTCATACCGGTGGCTTTCCATTCGCCACTTACGGGCAGCCGGACTGGCTCGATCATAACAAGCTGCTCGCGCGCTTCGGCGCGTGGAAACTGCAGTTCCCGGTTGGCCAGCGGTTTGTTTATCACGCGACCTCGGCCCATTGGGTGCTGGGCGAGATCATCCGCCGCCGTTCCGGTCTGGACTTCCGCGACTTCGTGCGCGAGCGGATCGCGGGGCCCTTGGGCCTTCCCGAGCTTGGCCTGGGCCGCGCCGCCAAGGACCATTCGCGCATCGCCGATCTGGTCTGCGTCGGCGACGCTCTGACCGCGGAAGATTACGCCAAAATGGGTTTCCCGCCACCTCCGGAAACCGAGGTCACCGAAGACGCGCTCCTGGGCTTCAACAGTCCCGTGGTGCGCGAGTCAGGCGTGCCGGGCGGAGGCGGCATCATGACCGCCGCGGAATTGGCCCTGTTCTACCAGGGGCTGCTGCACAACCCGCCGGTGGCGAACGGCACGCCCATCTGGAAAGCTGACGTGCTCAAAGAGGCCTTGCGCGTCCGCTCGGGCGATTACTTCGATCCCATCTTCAAGTACAAGTGCAACCGCGCGCTCGGCGTCATAATCGCGGGTGACGACGGCTTCGCCAACTATCGCGGCTTCGGCCGGACCACTTCGCCCCAGGCCTTCGGTCACGGTGGTGCGGGTGGCCAGATCGGATGGGGCGATCCGGCCACCGGGATCTCGCTGGGTTATTGCACCAACGGCTACGACCGCAACGACATCCGGCAGGGACGCCGCGGTGTCGCAATCTCGAGCCTGGCCGCCGTCTGCGCGGCCTGAGTCGGCGCTGGGTGGGTCTTTCGTAAGATGCGATATGAGTATGACGAACGCCCGATCGAGGTCCTCGACCTGCTCAGCCTGACTATCCTTGCGCGGATCCGCTTGCGCTGAGGCTCGCGTGACCCGCGCGCCAACCAACCCGTCGTTTACGCCACGAACGGATTTTCGAGCACGATCGTGGCGTCGCGCGACGCCCCCACGCCGATCATCGAGAGCCGCACACCGCTGAGGTCGCGAACCCGTTCAAGGTAGCGCCGGGCGTTTACGGGCAGCTCGTCAAGCTTCCGCGCACCGCTGATATCGTCGTCCCAGCCGGGCAACTCTTCGTACACCGGCTTGACCCGTTCGAGCATACGGCGGCTCGGCGGGATTTCGTCGAAGTGTTTCCCACGAACCTGATAGCCGACACAAATCCTGACGGGATCGATGCCGCGCAGGACGTCCAGCTTGGTCAGCGCGAGTCCCCACATCCCATTGAGCCGAATCGCGTGACGGGCGAGCACCGCGTCAAACCATCCGATCCGCCGCGGACGCCCGGTCGCGCTGCCGAACTCCGCGCCTTCCTCGCGCAACGCGTCGGCCAGCCTTCCCGCAATCTCCGACGGAAACGGCCCGGCACCGACCCGGGTGGTATACGCTTTGCTGATACCCAGCACCGCGTCGAGCCGGCCCGGCGCCACCCCCGCTCCGCCAAACACCGCGCTCGCTCCGCAATTTGACGACGTGACGTAGGGATAGGTGCCGTGGTCGATATCGAGCATCACGCCGTGCGCGCCCTCGAACAGAACACGCTTGCCGTCGCTGATCGCGGCATGCAGGAATTCCGCCGTATCGCAAAGATAGCCGCGCAGACGGGCGCGCGCATCCGTCGTCGCGGCGACAATCTCGCGTACACTCAACGGCTTCGCCTTGAGCAGGCCCTTCAGATACAAATTTTTCTCGCGAATATTCCGCTCCAGCTTGGCCGTAAAGGCCGCCGGATCGCTCAGGTCGTCGAAGCGCAGCCCGATCCGGGCCATCTTGTCCTCATAGGCGGGACCGATACCGAAGCCGGTGGTACCGATCGCGTTGCCGCCGAGCCGCGCCTCGCGCGCCCGGTCGATCGCGCGATGATACGGCATCACCATGTGAGCGTCATAACTGAGCTTCAAATCGGCGGGGCGCAGGGTGCGGCCACGACGTTTCAGCGTGTCGATCTCTTCGACCAGCGCGACCGGATCGACCACCGTGCCATTCCCGATCACACAGACCTTGCCCGGATGCAGCGCGCCGGCCGGAATCAGGCGCAGGATAAATTTCTCGCCATTGACCACCAGCGTGTGCGCGGCATTGTTCCCACCCTGGAAACGGACCACCACGTCGGCGTCGGCTGCGAGCAAATCAACGATTTTGCCCTTGCCCTCGTCGCCCCATTGGGCTCCCACCACCGCCACCGTCTTCATAGCGAATTCACGCGCATGCCTCGCCGTCGCCGCCACGGTCCATCCGCGGCCAGCCACCGTTACGGAATCACCCCTCTATAGGCGAATCGCTGCTGCCGACGTGATCGCCGGGATCGTCTTGAGCTTTTCCAGCACCGCCGCCGGTACCGGCGCGTCAACCTGCAAGAGACTGAGCGCCATGCCGCCGGCCCGGTCACGATCGAGTTCGAGGCCGGCGATATTGACGCCCGCCTGCCCCAGCATCGTACCCACTGCGCCGACGACCCCCGGCACGTCGCGATTGTGCAGCATCAGGAAATGGCCTTCGGGGGGGGCTTCGATCCGGTAGCCGTCGATCCGGATTATCCTGACGGCATTGCTGCCAAAGACCGCGCCCGCGACCTCGTGCGTCGCACCCGCGGTGCGCACGCTCACCGTCAGCGTATTGATATAGTCAGCGGTTTCCCGCGAGCGGGTTTCGGTCACGGTGATACCACGCTCGCGCGCGAAAAACGGGGCGTTGACGTAATTCAATTGCTGGTCGAGAAAACCGCTCAACAGCCCTTTCAGCACCGCCGCGATGATCGGTTCGCCCCGGAGACTGGCCGCCTCGCCCAAAAAGCCGACGGCGACCTGCGTGGGCGCTTCGCGAATGAGTTGCGCGGCGAGCCGGCCGAGCTTTTCACCCAGATTCAACTGGGGGCCGAGGGTCTCCAACTCCTTCACGCTCAGCGCCGGCATGTTCACCGAGAAGCGAATCGTCCCCTCGGTCAGAAACTCGACGATCTGGGTGGCGATATCCACGGCGACCTGCACTTGCGCCTCGTCGGTGGCCGCGCCCAGATGCGGTGTCGCGATTACGTTTGGATGGTGCAGCAGGCGATGGCCGGCCGGCGGGGGCTCCTCGACGAAGACGTCGAGCGCCGCGCCCGCAACCTTGCCCGCTTCGAGTGCGTCGTAAAGGGCGTCCTCGTCGACAATTCCGCCGCGTGCACAATTGATTACGCGGACCCCCTTTTTCATCAGCGCGAAGGCCGCCGTGCCGACCAGACCCCGGGTCTCGGCGGTAAGTGGCGTGTGCACCGTGACAAAATCCGCCCGCCGGAACAGCTCGTCGAGCCCGACCTTTTCAATATTGCTCCGGGCGGCGGCCTCGGCCGTGACGATCGGATCGAAGCCGATAACCTTCATCTTGAGCCCGAGCGCGCGGTCGGCCACGATCCGTCCGATATTGCCCAGCCCGATTACGCCGAGTGTCTTGTTGCAGACTTCGATTCCCGTGAACTTGCCGCGCTCCCAGCGACCGGCCAGCAGGGCGGCGTTCGCCGCCGGGATCCGGCGCGCAAGCGCCATCATCATCGCGATCGTATGTTCGGCCGTCGTGACGCTGTTGCCCATCGGGCTGTTCATCACGACGATCCCGCGCCGGGTCGCCGCGTCAAGGTCGACATTGTCGATCCCCACGCCGGCGCGCCCGATCACCTTGAGCGCCACCGCCTGCGCTAGCACCTCGCTCGTCACGCGCGTCGCACTGCGGATGACCAGCGCCTCGTACGAGCCGATAATTTCGGCGAGCTGACCGGGCGTCAGACCGGTTTTGACGTCAAAGCTGATGCGCGGGTCGCGCCCGAGCACTTCGAGACCTTGCGCCGCGAGCGAATCACTCAGCAGGACGCGGAATTTTTCCGCCATAATGATTTCTCAGAGACCTCGCGAGATTATGCGCTGCACGGCCGCGACACCCGCCCCCGGCTCGAAGCGATAAGCCAGCCGCTCGAGCCCGAGATCCAGCGCGCTCACCGCGACCAGCATGTCGAATGGTCCGAGATGACCCATATGGCCGATCCGCACGAGTTTGCCTTTCATTTGATCCTGGCCACCCTGCACCGTGACGCCGAACTCGTCGCGCATCATACGGACCAGTTTCGAACCGTCAAGCCCCTCCGGCGTAAGCAAGCCAGTCACGCTCGGCGCCGGATTATCGGGAGCCAGCAGCCGCAAGCCGAGCGCGGCCCCGGCGGCGCGTGTCGCTTCCGCCATCAGTTCATGGCGGGCAAAGACCCGGGGCAGAGTTTCCGCGTAAAGCAATTCAAGCGACTTGGTCAAACCGAAGATCAGCGAGACGGCGGGCGTGCAGGCCGTCGTATGCTCGTCACGCTGCGCCTTAAGCTCGCGGTTCAGGTCGAAATAATAGCGCGGCGTGCGATTCGCCCGGGCGCGTTCCCAGGCCCGCTCGGAAAGCGCGATCAGGCCGAGACCCGGCGGCAGCATCAGCGCCTTCTGGCTCCCGGTCACCAACGCGTCGATCCCCCATTCGTCCATCTTCTGCGCGAAGACGCCGACGGCCGTGATTCCGTCGACGACCAGCATCGTATCGCGAGACCGTGTCAGCTCGGCGATCGCGGCCACCGGATGGACCGCGCAAGTCGACGTCTCGCTGGCCTGCACGAAGACCGCGCGCGCCCGCGGATGAGCTTGCAGGGCCTCCGCGACCTGCTCGGGACGCACGGCCCGCCCCCATTCAACCTTTATTTCGCGCGGAATCGCGCCATAGGCCTGAATGAGCTTGCCCCAGCGCTCGCCGAACTTGCCGCCATTGACGAAGATCGCTTCCTCGCCCGGCTGGAGCAGATTGGTGACCGCCGCTTCCATCGCGCCGGTCCCGCTCGAGGACAGGAGCAGAACTTCTTGACGCGTACCGAACAGCGACTGCATCCCGGCCCGGGCGGAATCGAGGATCGCGCTGAATTCGGGCGTGCGATGGTGGATTATCGGCCGCGCAATAGCGAGTAGGACCTCCGGCGGTACCGGCACGGGTCCTGGCGCGAACAGATATTTCTTCACTGGCGGCTCCATCTAAGAACGGGCTCGGCGGGGACCTACCGCAGTGATCTTATGTGATCGCGGAATCGTGGCCAAAAAAAAGCCTGGTGCCCGCAATCGCGGGACGCCAGACCCCAAATGCAACTTAAGGCCCCCGAGGGCTTCTATTTATAATGGGTAATGTTCCGAGCGGAGTCAAGACGGTTCGGGAACGTCAGGATCCCGTCGACTTTGAAGCTTAACTTCCGCTCGTAGGAGCGAGGACCTCGGATTTCGATTGACGCTCGCCTTCGCGTTGAATCGCGACTCCCCGGCGTGCTTAAAGTGTCCTACCCGCTATGGCCCTCGAATTTGAGATTCGCGACGGTGCGCTCGTCTGGATCAAGAACCCCATCACCGGGGTGATCTCCTATGTGGTTGACGTGCGTGGCAAGAGCTTCGCCTTCACCCTGGGCGGACGCGAGGAACTCAACCCCGACCCGCCGCCGCTGGACCCGAAGGTCCTGCGCAATGCGATGGCCGCCTGCCCTTTCTGTCCCGGTAACGAGGATCGTGCGCCGGCGGAGATCCTGCGCGTTACACAGGCGGATTTTCCGGGCTGGGTAGGCACGCCAGCGGTCGCCGACGCGACCTGGGTGATCCGGGTCTTCAACAACCTCTTCCCGCGGATTCCCGAGAATCTGACCGGCGGGCGCAACGAGTCCTATATCGTTGTCGAGGATCCGCGGCACTTCAGCGATCATCCGCGGTCGGTCAACGACCTGATGTGCTCGGGCGCGCTCGGCGAGGAGCACTTTCTCCATCTGCTCAAGACCGATATCCACCTGATGGGCCGGGTGTTCGCGAATCCCTCAATCCGCTCGGTGGTTATCCGCAAGAACCAGGGACGAGAATCGGGCGCCTCGCAGCCCCATCCACATCAGCAGGTGATCGGGTCGCCGCAGCCGCTGCCGGTGGTCGAAGCCGAAGCGCGGGCCGAAGCCGAGTATCCCGGGCTCTGGACTGACCTCATCGAGCTGGTCGAACGGATCGGCCTGCTGATTGAGCGGCACGACGGGGTGGTCAGCTACGCGAGTCCGGTCGGCGCGTTTCCCCGCAGTTACGACGTGGTCATGCCGGAGTTTCGCGGGCTGCTATCCGAATTACCGCCCGACGGTCTGGTGAGCTTTGCCCGCGCGATCTTCCGGATCGTGCACATCCTCGGGCCGCTGCCACTCGATTACGAGATTCATCAGGGGACGGGCCTCCCCCTCCATGCGCATATCAACGGCCGCCTCTATCCCTACTCCAACGTGGCCGGGACGCTGAACCTGCCGAGTCAGCTCGTGCAGAACGTCGCCGCGCTGCGCAAAGCGCTCGCCCGCAACTGATCGCCGCCCCTCAAGTCATTCTGAGGAGCGTCGCGCGACGAAGAATCTCGCTTCATGCAGACTGCTCGGATCGAGATTCTCAGAATGACTTGCGGGGTGTAGCTGCGTGACACCACTGTGGCAGCGCCACAAGCGTTATTCCGCCTTCCAATTCGGTTTGCGCTTTTCCAGGAACGCCCGGATACCCTCTTTGGCGTCCAGGCTTGCGCGCACCATCCGGCCCATCTCGAGGATGTCTTCGTGATAGGCGTCGTTGGATTCACTCATCGAGC
This sequence comes from Binataceae bacterium (SeqCode), assembly GCA_052145175.1. Classification (GTDB taxonomy): domain Bacteria; phylum Desulfobacterota; class Binatia; order Binatales; family Binataceae; genus JAJPHI01. The sequence continues at coordinate 24,772 of JBKQPD010000047.1, forward strand.
GCCGCAGGCTCTTCTTCATTGTGCGCAGCGAAAGGGGCGCATTGACCGCGACCTTCTGTGCGAGCGTGACCGCGGTTTCGTCGAGCTTCGTGTTGGGCACGACTTCGTGGACCATCCCCATCGCGAGCGCGCGGCGCGCGTCGACCGGTTCAGCCGTGTAGAGAATCAGCGACGTGTTGGCGGACCCGATAATCTCGATCAGCTTGCGGATAAAGTCGTAGGGCACCAGCAGGCCGACGCGCGCGACCGTCATGCCCATCCGCAGGTCTTCGGCGGCGATCCGCAAATCGCAATGGAGCGCCAGCTCGCAGCCGCCCGCCAGCGCCGGCCCCTGCACTGCCGCGATCGTCGGGACCGAGACGTTCTCGAGCCGGCGGAAGACGCGTTCGATCCCAACCGGGCTGTGACCGCCCTCGAGCCGGTCGGCCTCGGCCAAATCGAGCCCCGAGCAGAAGCTCGCGCCGTTGCCACGAATGATCAGGGCGCGAATTTCCTTGTCATGCTCGACCGCGACCAGCGCCTCGTCGAGCGCCTTGAGCAGCGCCTCGTTGAGGGCGTTGCGCTTCTCCGGGCGGTTAAGGGTTACAACCGCGTAATTCTGATGACGTTCGAACGAGAGCGCTTCCCCGGCCATCTGATCCGCTCCTTGCTCAGTTAGGGCTAACTGATTTCAGCGGCAAAGCATCGCACGCGCAGCGCTGGCTCTTCAAGCTGCGTCGCCGCCCGATCCACCTGACGCAGCTTAAGACGACGCCAGCTCGCGCGGGCGATTTGACGATGTCGGCGCACGGCGCTACTCCTTTCTCGATGGCGCCAGCGACCGTTATTCGGGTGATCGAAGTCCGCGACCCGGTCGCGATGGAGCAGGCCTGGGCCTTGCGCAGGCGCGTCTTTATCGAGGAGCAGCACGTGCCCGAAGCGCTCGAGATGGACGATCAGGACGCCGTGGCGACGCATGTGCTGGCGCTCGACGGCGACCTCGCCGTCGGATGCGGCCGGATGGTCGCGGACGGCGATCATGTCAAGATCGGGCGGATGGCGGTGACGCGTGCGCGGCGCGGCGAAGGAATCGGGCGGCGCGTCCTCGAGTCCCTGATGGAATTGGCGCGGCAGCAGGGCTTTCGGCGGGCGGTCCTGCACGCGCAGCTCACCGCCGAGGGGTTCTACCTCAAGCAGGGGTATATCCCGCGCGGCGAGGTCTTCGAGGAGGCCGGTATCGCGCACCGCCTGATGGACCGCGAATTGTAGCGCCCGGACCCTCAGCGATGCTCCAGATCAGGGATTACCGCCACGACGACGCCGTCGCGATCGTGCGGCTCTTCTACGACACCGTGCGTACCGTGAATCGGCGGGACTACTCCGCCGAGCAGGTAGCAGCCTGGGCTCCTGAAATTCCCGACCCCGCGATTTGGCATCGTCGTATGATCGAGCGTTGCACCTTGGTCGCCGAGGAGGATGGCGAGTTGCTGGCCTTTACCGAGCTCGAACGCGATGGGCACCTCGACATGTTTTACAGCCGTGCCGACGCCGTCGGGCGAGGGATCGGCGGGCGACTGTACGAGGCTCTTGAGGCGAAAGCCACCGAGCTTGGTCTCGCGCGCATTTTTGTCGAAGCGAGTATCACGTTGCAGCCCTTTCTTGCGCGGCGGGGTTTTCGGGTCGTCGAGCACCAGACGGTGGTTCGTCGCGGCATCGCCTTGACCAACTTCAAAATGGAAAAGTCGTTCAAATTCGCGGCTGCTGAATAACCGCGCGCGGCACGTTTCACTTCAGACGCGGCGCATCCCGAGGGTCTGCAGGGTCGCGCCGAGCATAAAGAGCGCGAACAAGATCGCGGTAGGGAACGGGCGCGTCAGGCCATTGGACAACTTCATGCAGAGGCCGCCCACCGCATAGATCACGGAAGCCAGAATCAATTGAATCAGTGCGATATCCATCGGTGCCGTCTTAACACCTCTGCTTGTCCAGTAACGCGGAGCGTACGAGCCGGCGACGTTGACAAGACCTTTCTCTAAAGACAAGGTTCGTCTTTAGTGCGAATTTCTAAAAAGCGCTTAGGAAGCCCGCTGTTATACTAAAATAGGGTTATGATTACGTTCGATCATTATGGACTCCTCGGTTTGGGCCATTCAAAAATAATCGATAATTACCTTTCCCATGTCCCGCCTAATGCCATCGTAGTCAGTCTTGGCTGCGGTCCCAACCTTGGCGACTCTACGGTCAACCTCGTCCGGGCCGTTGCTCAGAATGCGCCCGGTGCTGCTTGCTTGATCTTCGCCGACATCCGTGAACAATCGGTAAGGAACACGAGCGATGCTTTGCTGGAGTGTGGCGGGAAGGTCGCGCAAATGAGTCGGCCGCTGGTGCTTGACGCGTTATCCCTTCCCTTCAGAGACAGCTCGGTCGAAATGATTCTGGCACTAGGTCTGTTTGGTGATCCCTGTAGCAGTGGCAGTCAGCTTTCGGGCAGGCTAGACGATAAGCCGGTGATCGATTTCACGCTTGGGGTTCTGGCCGAATGCTCGCGCGTCCTTAAGCCATCCGGCGTCCAGCTGATCAGCAACTCCTGCAAAAGGCAGCCGCTTGAACACTTCTCTGGGATTGCCGCGGAAACCGGCTTTGCGATCGCGGATTCAGTCACCGGCCCGGTCGCCTCAAACGCCAACGCCGTCGACGAATTCCGCTATTTGCTAGTTCTCAGGAAAAAGTCCTCGCAGCATTAGGGTAACGGTCGTCTCTCTTCAACGCTACTCGTCAGACCATGTTCCTGCCGATCGATCCCAACGAACCTCAATCTGAATCGTCTGCGGCCATCCATCTGGCAGCAGAGAATATGGAATATATGGCTCGCCGATCTCCCACTCTTTTGGATCGTCCCTTGGCGTAAATCTCACCGTTTCTGTGTGCTCTTTCACCATGCTGACTATCGCGGTGATGGGTTCCTCTAGAGGGGCGGCATCCCCGCTACGAACATTGAGTCGGGAACTACTCTGCGAACCTTCGTCCCCAAGGAGATCGCGGATCGAGACGATGATGTGGACAGGCCAAGGTCGTGGAACGCGCCACTTCGGAATATAAAGTTTAAATTTGACTCCGTCGACGTCGGATTGCCAACGGAGTTTGTTGTCCGTCTCCTTTGACGGATTCATGAGGGTGACTTCCTTCAAGAGGGCGAACCTCCGTTGGTCGAGCTACGCTCCGCCGTTTCATTTAGAGAGCTCGTCGCCTGCTCTTTCGCCCGGCTCAGGACGACCTGAAAAGCAGCGCTCATTTTACCAGCGGACGACCTGTTCGTAGACCTTCGGCAATTGGCGCGGCAAGGACGTGATGTCCTCGATTACCAGGTAGCGCGAGGGCGAGCACATCTGGCGCAGATAGTCGTGGCCGGTGCGATCGACCGTGATACAGAACGGCAGCACGCCCGCCATCTCGAGTTCCTTCAGCGCGACCATCGTGTCCTGGATTCCGTAGGCGTTCGAGCGGCGGTCGTGGCCATAGTCGAAATCCTGCGGGAAGCCGTCGCTCAGCATGATGACATGCTTGGCGCGCGAGCTGACGTCCTTGAACTTTTCGCGCACGTGCCGGATTGCGGTGCCCATCCGGGTGGAGCGCTTGGGCTCGACCGCACCGACCCGGGCCTTCACGTCGTCGGACAGCTCCTGGTCGAATTCCTTGATCACATAGAACTCGACATTGTCGCGGCCGTGCCCCGAAAAGCCCATGATCGCGTAGGAATCGCCCAGCTCCTCGAGCGACTGCGCCATGATCACCAGCGCTTCCTTGTTGACGTCGATGATGCGGCGCGGGCGCTGCGGCTGATCCGGGCGGCGCTGCCAGGCCTTGGTCCAGTCGTCCTGATCCTGCTGGCTGTCGCTGTCGGCGGTATGTTTCGGCGGATCGCGATGAATCGGTTCGTCGGTCGAGGCCGACATGTCGAGCAGGAAGAGGGTCGCGACGTCGCGCGCCTCTTTCTTGCGCGCTTTGTAGACGCGGCCGTCGGGAATCTCGCCCATCCGGCGCATCACGCGCGACTCGATCATGCGGTCGAAGTCGAGCTCGTCACCGTCTTCGAGGCCGCGCACCATCCGATAGGACGCGGGCCGGATCCGCTGGAAGTTGCGGCGCACCTGCGGCAGCATCTCGGCATACTGCAGCAGGGTCTTTTCGAAGAAATCGCCGCTCTCGCCCTCGACCGGGATTTCCCGCAGCCGGCACCAGTTGCGACGGTAATCGGCCGCAACGTAGTCCCATTCGTCGTAGGCGTAGTATGAATCCTGGCTCTTGCTGCGTCCGAGGATGAGCCGGCCCGCCCCGGGCATCGTGCCGATCTCGCCAAGCTGCTCGCGCAGCGCGTCGAGCTCCTGCGACTCCTTGTTCTTGAGCTGGGTGAGGTACATGCCCTCGCCCTCGGCGCCGCCGCTCGCCTCGGCCGGTTGCAGCTTGACGCCGGCTTCGATCAGCTTGCGGATTTCGTCAGGGGTAAGCGGCCGGCTGCCCTTGCCTTTCGAGGTCTTGCCCGAGGCGTCGAGCTGATTGAGCTGGTCGGTCTCGCCGCCGGCGTCGCCCAGATCCTCGTCGGAGAGCATCCCGTCGTCGCCGCTCTCGGCCCCACGCAACGTGCCGAGCAGATCCTCGCGCATCGATTCGGCGCCCTCGCCCAGCGCGTCGCCCTCGCCGGCCTTGGCGGCCGCCGCGAACAGCTCCTGCAACCAGCCGTACATGTCGTTCGTGGCGCGTGCGCTGGCGGTCACGTCCGCGCCGGCATCGCGCAGCGGGGTGAAGAACGCACCCGCCCGCCGAATAAAACTGTTCGACGGATCGTCTGTCTTGACACCGAGCCCGAGCGACGCCCGCACGAGCATCGTGCTCAAAGCGAACGGCTTGAGCCTGGCGGCGAGCGCCGCGTTCATGCGGTCATTACGCCCGGCGAGCCCGCGGTAACGGCGGGTGAGCTCAGCGTCGACCCGGGCCGATTCGCAGAGCCGCATCAGTGCGCCAGCCAAGCCGGGATCGTCGAAGGATGAAACGTAACTCTCCAGCGCCTCAACTCCCGTCTCGCCGCGCTCCTCGAAGCCGGGCACGTCGGCGAGCCGAAACGCGAAGGTGCCGAACTCGTGGCGGCCCGCCAGATGACCAGCGGTAAGCACGTAATAGTCGCGCGCCATCCTGTCGTCGCCGATGCCGCTGATCTGGTCGGGCAGATAGATCATCTCACCCGGCATCAGCGGGTAATGGAAGGGCAGGACCGCTCCCGTGTTGGGCAGCGAATCGATCCGAAATTCGAGCGGGAAGAGCATCCGCATGAATTTGGTGAGCATGCCCTTGACGAGATAGAGCTGATGGCTGTCGGCAACTTCGTTGGTCATTGGTTCCATTCTGGCAAATCGAGGCGCGCGGATGCAATTTAATGTTGGCCCGCAGATTCCGGCTTGACTGCAATCGCCTTCACCACTTAACTGGTCAAACCGCCATGAAAAGCAAGTTTTCCTTACACAGCCCGTTGATCACGGTGGCGATGCTCGCCGTGAGCCTTATCCAGGCCAGTCCGGCGCATGCCGGAATCAGCGACGCGGTCAAGTATGCGCGACTGTCGAACGGATTACAGGTGATCGTGCTGGAGAATCATAAGGCTCCGGTCGCGACGCTGAACGTCTTCTATCATGTCGGCTCGCGCAACGAGCAGACCGGCAAGACCGGTATCTCCCATCTGTGCGAGCATCTGATGTTTCGCGGGACGAAGAAGTACGGGCCCGAGGAGTTCTCCAATATCATCCAGGAAAACGGCGGCGACGATAACGCCTTCACCACCGAGGATTACACCGACTATTTCGAGGTGATCAATCGCGACCATCTGGACGTGCCGATCGCGCTCGAGGCCGACCGGATGGCGAATTTTGCGCCCCAGGGATTCGACTCCGAGAAGGCGGTGGTGATGGAGGAGCGGCGGCTGCGCACCGAGGACAATCCGGAGGACGCGCTCGCCGAGATGACGCAGGCGGCGGCCTTCGTCGAGCATCCGTATCACTGGCCGGTAATCGGCTGGATGCATGACGTGGCGGGGCTGACGCTGGAGGACGCGCTCAATTATCACGCGATCTATTATTCGCCGCAGAATGCGATCGTGGTGGCGGTCGGCGATTTCGACGGCAACCGGGTGATGAGCCGGATTCGCAGCGCCTTCGGCTCGATCAAGAATGTCGGCAAGCCGTTTCCGGTAACCGAGGTCGAACCGCCGCAGGACGGGGAACGGCGGATCACCGTCCGGCACGCCGCTAATCTGCCGGCCGTCGCCGAGGCGTTTCACGTGCCCAACTACCGCAGCGGAATCGACGCCTACGCCCTCGAGCTCGCCGGCGAGATTCTGGGCGACGGCAAAAGCTCCCGGCTGTACAAGGATCTGGTGGTCGACAAGCAGATGGTGGTCAACGTTGGCCCGGATTACGAGATGACCTCGTTCGATCCTAATCTGTTCTGGATCTCGGCGCAGATGCGGCCCGGCATAAAGGCCGACGACGTCCTGGCCGAGGTTGATAATCAAATCGCGGCGTTGCGTGACAAACCGGTCACGGACGCGGAGTTGAACAAGGCCAAGAACCAGGAGCAAGCCGGCTTCGTCTTTGGCCAGGATTCGGTCTTTGAGGAGGCGTCGCAGCTCGGGCTTTACCAGATGCTCGGCAGCTACAAGATGGTCGACCAATATATCGGCAATATCGACAAGGTGACGGCGGCCGACGTGCAGCGCGTCGCGGGCAAATACCTGCTGGCCGCGAATCGCACGGTCGGCGTGCTGGTGCCAACGGGGGTCTTGCCACACGAGGCCGGGGGCGGTGTCGGCGGTGCGGTGCATCATAAGATGGAAACTGGCGAGGTTGCACGATGAGCCGCGCGAGACTTGCGCGAACGGTGATGGCGGCCGCGGCGATGCTCGCGTTATGGACGCGATCGTCGGCCGCGCTCGAGATCAAGCGGGTCATGCTCAACAACGGCGCGGTGATGCTCGTGTCGGAGCAACATCAGTTGCCGATGGTTTCGATCGCGATCGCCTTTGACGCTGGTGCGCGGCGCGATCCGCAGGGCGAGGAAGGCCTCGCCGTCCTCACCGCCGCGGCGCTTCAAGAGGGCACCAAGGACGTCGCCGCCGCGGACTTCGATCAGCAGGTCGACTTCATGGGCAGCTCCATTGAGGTCGGCGCCGATCGCGATTATGCCGTCGCGAGCATGACGTCGCTCAAGAAGTACGAGGATACGACCCTGCATCTGCTGGCGCAGATTCTCGAGAATCCCGGCTTGCGCGACGCCGATATCAAGCGCAAGCAGGGCGATCAGGTAGCCGATATCAAGGCCTCGCAGGAGCAGCCGGGCTATGTCGCCCAAGTGGCTTTTGAGAAGGCGATCTTCGGCGATGCGCCCTACGGGCATCCGGAAGAAGGCTTCGACGACACCGTGGCGAAGCTCACACCCGAGCAGGTCCGCGACTTCTATCGTGACCACTACAAGACTGGCGGCGCGGTGATCGCGGTCACCGGCGACGTCGACGCGAAAACCATCAAGGACAAGCTCGAAAAGGAACTCGCCGGAATTCAAGGCAGCGTCGCGGCGCAGAGCGCCCCACCCGCTCCGGTCGTACCCGCGGGGATTCATCTGGACGTGATCGACCGCACGGTGGCGCAGGCGAACCTGATGCTTGGGGCTGGCGGCGTCGCGCGATCGAACCCGGACTACTACAAGCTGCAGGTGATGAATTACATTCTGGGCGGCGGCGGTTTCGCCTCGCGGCTGATGAAGGTCGTGCGCAGCAAGGGCGGCCTCGCCTACACGGTCGATAGTGGTTTTCAGGCAGGGAAATTCCCCGGGGCGTTCCTCGTCGTGCTGCAGACCAAGGATCAAAGCGCGAATGAGGCGCTCAAGCTGGTGCTGGGTCAGCTCCGCGAAATTCAGAACGCCCCGGTGGCGGAGAGCGAGCTCAAGTCGGCGCGACAGTATCTGATCGGCAGCTTCCCGCTGAAAATTGATCGCCAGAGTCAAATTACGAGCTTCATGCTGGGGGTCGAGCTAAACGGGCTCGGCCTCGATTATGCGGAGCGTTATCCCAAGCTGATCGGCGCGGTGACTGCGGCCGACGTGCAGGAAGTCGCGCGCAAGTATATCCATCCCGACGCGCTGCAGGTGGTCGCGGTCGCCAATCAGGCGGAGGCAAAAATCAGCGTCGATAAATTTGCCCCGAACGCGGTCGCGCGCGCCGCGAATCCCTGACAACGGTCCGCGAACGATCGTCGGCAGAAAGCGGTGGCAGACAGCGTTTACCGGCACCGCGCGCCGTGGTGTATATTGCCTGCATGAAAACTCCGGGACTGTTGCGGCGGATGTCTCGACCGTTGCCGGGAGCAGGCCGGGCGCTGCTTGTGCTCCTGGCTGCCGGACTGCTCACGGGATGCGCCGGGGCGTCGCTGCGGGCGGCGCGCAGCGCGATCGCGGCGGGCGACTACCCTACCGCCCATCAGGAGCTGGTCGCGGCGCGCAACGATCCTCGGCTCTCGGACCGCCAACGCCGCGAGATCGCCGACGACTTGTGCCTGACCGAATACAAGGTTGGCGCTCCCGCCTATCCGACCGCCGAACAATTGAGCATCTGCCATGAGGCTGCCAACGCCGGGGCCGGGCAGAGCGCGACGCTGCTTGCCACGATCGCAGCATCGCAACGCACGGCCGAAACCAACAATATCAATCAGGCGATCGCCCACGCGGACCTCGCCGGGGCGGAAGCGGCGATCGCACGTTATCGAGCGCTTCCCGGCGCGGACCCGCGCGCCGTCACCCAATGGTCGAAGCAGCTATGGGAGATCGTCGGCCGCGACGACGCGCACGCGGCCAAGTCGCGCCACCGTGCCCTCCAACCCGCGATTTCCCTGGCGGCGCGGCAATTTCCTCAAGTCCACGCGATGGACGACCGGGCGTTTGCGCGGTGGGTTGAAAGAAACATGCGCGTCGACGGGACCAGTTTGGTGTCAAGCGTAAAGGTGGCCGAGCATACGTTGACTTTGCGTATCCCGGACAATCAGTTGGCGGCAGCCGCGACCAACCTCTATCGCTTCGCGAAGGTCAACGACGCGATGGTCGCGCGATGCGGCTGTGACGGACGTACCAATGTCGCCTCACAGGACGGCGAGCTGCCGGCCTATCTGGTGCGGCTCGATCCCGCGACCCGCCGGTCGGAGATTCTCGTGCTTGCGCAACATTGATCTGAAGCCGATGGGCTAATCGCTCGCGCGGCTGGTCGGATAAGGACAAGAAAAGGCCGCCGGTTCCCCCCAACACGGCGGCCCACGAGGCGCGCTTCAGTGCGGTCAGCGCTGCGTCCACGGGACCCCCCCGGTTCCCGGACGCCGCTCGGACTCGCGACCTCACTCGCGTCAAGCGGCTACGACGCCGACGGCGTCTTAGCCACCCTTCGCGCCCTCAGTCGTTATAGGGCGTGTACTCCTGCTGCTCGCGATCGATTGATCGGCGCGGCGTCCCCATCGCGTGCGCTGCACTCTGGAAGCCCAGAATCACTTCCAGTAACCGCCGCATCGTTCCCCCTTGCATCTGCGCGTTGCGCCGGTGCATGTCCAACTCTGTGTCGCTCACGTGATTAATTGCCTTTGCCAGCATCTTCGCGCCCCATTTCGCCTCGGAATTCCCCACACCACCCAAGCGCCTACCGAGTATTGGCTTAAGCAATCAATATGCCATTCAGGATATTGCCTTTAGCGATACAATAGGTGTATTAGAAATGACTTAGACCAACTTAGTCTTAGTATCAAAATAGATGTGTAGCAGGGCTGGAACACCATATAAGACGCAGTTGCGCCGCTAGCACAAAAACGCGCTCTAAATCGATTCTGAGTTGGTAGTGACACACGTCAGCAAGCGTATGCCCATCGAGCGTTATTTGCGCCCAAACGGCCGGTCGCGTTCGACCAACGCCTGTTTGAGGCCCTTCTCGCGGCTCGCTTTCATCCAGTTTTTGGCGGTCTCCGTCTGATGCGCGATACAATCGAGGTCGGCAGCCGACTGCTCCAGCGCGCGAAAGCCCTGCACGTCAAGGTAGCGATTGACAGCGGATTTGTGCAGCGCCAGGAGGTCCAAGGGCACCGCCGCGACCCGGCGGGCGTAGTCGAGGGTCTCGGCCTCGAGCTTGTCCTTCGGAATGACCCGGTTGACCAGATGCCAATCGAGCGCTTCCTGCGCCCCCATCAGGTCCCCCGTGAAGAAGTACTCCTTGGCCTTGCGCGGACCCATCAGAATCGGCCACATCGAAAGCGTCGGCAGGATCCCGAGTGAACGGCCGGCGGGATGGCCGAATTGAGCGTCGTCGCTGGCAAAAACGATATCGCAGTGACCGGCCAATTCGGTTGCACCGGCGAGACAGTAGCCATGAACCTGCGCGATAACCGGCTTGGGTAACGCCCAGAGGCGCTGCCAGCGGTCGACCATCTTTTGCAGCCCGGTGCGATCGTTATGGACCGTAAAGGCCGAACCCGCCCGTTGGGTCGGTTGCAAATCATAGCCGGCGCAGAAGGCGCGACCCGCCCCCCGGATGATCAGCACACTCGCCTGGTCGTCGGTCTCGAACTCGGTCATCACATGATCGAGTTCGCCGAGCAGTTTCTGCGACATTGCGTTGAGCTTCTCGGGGCGATTCAGGGTCAGGCGGCAGATTTTGTCCTCGACCTTTTCAAAGATTACTGTTTCATAGGTGGCCATAATCAAATCCCTCTTCCGATAGCTTGTGCGGTTTCGCACCGGCGGTTTAACGATTGCGGAACTTGGGCAGAACCTCTTCGCCCACGCGCTGGATGCACTCCATGACCTTTTCCTTGGCCGGGCCCATCGGCACGCGCATGCGCAGCACGAAGGAATCGATGCCGCCAACCAGCCGGTCCCAACGATCCAGTGATTCGAGCCAGTCGGCCGCATTGCCCATGATCGGATAGCCGTAGGCGCGCAACTTATCCATCGAAAAGTAACTCGCCGGATCCGCGCCCGGGCCGCCGTCGAGCATCCCCCATTTCGTGTAGAACTTCCATTCCTCGATCCAGAGTGGGCCGAAGGTGCGCTCCGCCTCCTCCTTCGACGACGCCAACCAGCCGTCGCGGAACATCGAGATATACGGCTTCCGGCCGGCCTTGGCGGCGGCTTCGCGATAGATCGAGACCTGCGACTTGATACTTTCCACCGGGTCGAGGAACGGCGCCATCGTCCAGCCATCAGCCAGCCGGCCGGCGCGCGCCACCGACTTCGGTCCGAAGGCGCCGATCCAGATCGGCGGACGCGGCTTTTGAAAAGGCTTGGGCGTGACGTGAATCGCCTCGAAGTTGAAGTATTTCCCATGATGGGCGAACGGGCCGACGGTGGTCCAGGCCTTCTGCAGAATCTCGAGGGTTTCCTCGAAGCGGCCCTCGCGCTGTTTGATCGGAACGCCGAAATGCTTGAAGTAGTCCTGATGGTAGCCGACGCCCACACCGAGGATCAGCCGGCCGCGCGACAGGACGTCGATCAGCGCGGTCGATTGCGCGAGATGCACCGGGTTGTAGAGCGGCGGCATCATGATATCCGTGCCGATCTTGACGCGGCTGGTCCGCGCCGCAATCGCCGCCATCAGCGGGATCGGACTGGGGAACATGCATTCGGTACGCGCGTGCCGTTCGGGCACGAAGACCGCGTCAAAACCGTAGCGTTCCGCCTGCACGGCCTCGTCCAGCAGTTGCGCCGCAAAGTCCGCGCTGCGCTCGGGCGTGGGCTCCGGCTGCTCGTAGGGGCCGCCGTGTGTATCGGGCATGTAACCGAATTGGACCATGGCGCTTTTCATTCCTCAGGAGCGGCGTAATCGCCCGGCGTCGGGCGTCGCGGCTAAGTTCGCCTGACTGGCCGCGAAAAGCAAACCCCCGGCGCGGCCGTCGCCGGAGCGGGTTGACTTGGCGAATCCGGTCGATGAAACTCCGCTCTCCGTATGGTCAGGAAGATTCTCGGGGCGATCGCCCTCATCCTTTTTGGCAGCGCCCTGGCGCTGGTCGTGCTCGACGTTGGCATCCGCGTCGTGAACCATTGGTATCCCTACTTTTATTGCTACGACGCGGAACGCGGATGGGGTCTCAATCCCGGTGCGCACGGGCGCTACACACGCGAGGGTGGCGCCGACCTCAGGATCAATCAGGACGGTTTTCGCGGTCCCGACTACGCGCGGCCCAAGCCCGCGGGCGTGGTCCGGGTCGCGGTGCTCGGCGATTCTTACGTCGAGGCGATGCAGGTCGCGGAGGACCAAACCTTCACCGCCGTGATCGGCCGCACACTCGCGACGAGCCCGGCGCTGCGCGGCCGGCGGGTCGAGGCGCTGAATTTTGGCGTTGACGGCTACGGCACCGCGCAGGAGTTGCTCACGTTGCAGCGCAAAGTATGGGCCTATCAACCGGATATCGTGGTGCTCGCGATCTTTCTAGGCAACGATATCCGCAACAACTCGGTGACCCTCGAAGGCGACCAATGTCGGCCGTTCTACGTCCCCGACGGGACCGGCCTCAAGTTGACCGGTCCCTTTATCAACCAGCCCAGCTACCGCTTATGGTGCGAAGCGCGCTTCGATTACCGCGATCTGCGTCTGCTCGAGCTTTTCCGCAACACGCTGGAGGTCACGACCAGCGGCGGCCGACCGCCGACCCCCGAGCATCCGGTGGAGCAGGCGATCAACTACAGCATCTACAAACCGCCCGCCGATCACGCCTGGCAGGAGGCGTGGGAGGTCACGGAACGTCTGATCACGCTGACGCGTGACGAGACGGTGCGGCACGGCGCGATGTTCCTCGCCGTAACGGAAGAGACCGGTATCCAGGCCTGGCCCGACAAGGCGGTGCGCGAGAGCTTTCAAAAGCATCTCGGCGTCAATGATCTCTTCTATCCCGACCAGCGCATTGCGGCGCTCGGCCAGCGCGAGGGTTTTGGCGTGCTGACTCTGGCGCAGCCGTTACAAATCTATGCGGAAAGCCATCACGTGTTCCTGCACGGCTTCCCCAATACGCCCAAGGGCTTCGGTCACTGGAATGAGCTGGGACACGCGCAGGCCGGCAAGCTTATCGCCGAGCGGCTGAGCTTGATGGTCGCGAATGGTCAGTGTCCGAGCTGCGCGGCAACCGCCGGCAAATAAGGTGGCTCCGCGCTATCCGCGAGGATCTCTTCATAGAGGGCGAGCGTGCGATCGACCATCGCGGCCAAGCTGAAATGCTCGCTCACGCGACGCCTCGCGGCGGCGCCATAGCGGGCACGCAGTTCGGGCGTGTCGAGCAGGCGATTGATTGCCGCGCCGAAGGCCGCGGGCGCGGCGGGCTCCACGGTGATTCCGGTCTCGCCGTCGACCGAGACGAAAGGCACCCCCGACGGGAGCCGCGTATTGACGACCGGCACCCCTGACGCCATCGCTTCGAGCTGCACGATCCCGAAGGCCTCGCTGCGGGCGACCGACGGCAGGGCAAAGACGTCCGCCGCCTGGTAATAGTCCAGCAGCGCGGCACGCGTCACGTTGCCGAGGAAAGTAACCCGCGCGGCGACCCCGCTGCGGGTGGCTTCGGCCTGCAGCCGCGCGCGCAACGGTCCGTCCCCCACGATCAGCAGATGACCGCGGACGTTCGTCATCGCACGAATCAGATATTCGAAGCCCTTGTAATAGACCAGCCGGCCAACCGCGAGCACGAGCCGCGCGCCATAACGCCGCTGAATCGCGGCGATCGCAACGGCGTCGCGCGGCCGGAACTCGGCGCCATCGATCCCGTACGGGATCACGCGGCACTTGGCGCGGTTGCGCTTCAGTACCGGCGACGTATCGATATAGTTGGGTGAACTCGCGATCAGCGCAACCGCACGCCGCACCATGAACCGCTCGAACGGTCCCAGCATCTGCGCCAGAATCCGTTGCCGCACAATATCGCTGTGCCAACTCACTACCAGTGCGGCCGGATGGCCACTCAGTAGAAAGGCCAGCGCGGCGTAGGGATTCGGCGTATGCAGATGGACAATATCAGCCGGCGTCGCCCGAATTTCCTGGATCATCCGTGGGCAAATCGGGGCCGCTGCAACATTCACGATCGAGTGGAGCCGCCGGACCGTCACGCCCTCGATCGACTCGGTTTCGTCGCCTGGGCGATGGTTGGCGACAATTACCGCGATCGCTGCCGACTTGCTCAGTTCGCGGCATAAGACCTCGAGATGGGTCTCGATCCCGCCGCGATGGGGCGGGTAGAACTTGCCCAGGTGCAGAATCTTCATCACGATTCCACCGCCGTAAGCGCGCGGTAAAACGCGACGGTTTTCGCCGCCGACTCGTCCCATGAAAATTGCGTCGCTCGCCCCCTCGCGCGATGGCATCGCGCGGTCCAACTGATCGCATCGCTTTGCCGCTCGCGCAACAAGCGCTCGGCCGCCACGGTCCACGCTTCGAGATTCCCGCTCGGAGCATATTCGGCCGCGCGGCCACCAACCTCCCGCAAAGCCGCGATCGCGCTCCCCAGCACCGGCGTGCCGCAAGCCAAGGCCTCAAGCAGCGGCAGGCCAAAGCCCTCGGCGTCCGACGGCATCAGCACCAGCGCGGACCGTCGATAGATCGCGGCCAGGACGGCGTCGCTCACGCGCGGAAGCACGGTGATTGCCTCGGCCACGCCAAGCTCGTTAGCGAGCTTTTGCTGTTCGGTGGTGAAGCGTCCGCCTACCCGGATCAGACGGAGCGTCGGCCACAACCGGCGCAACGCGCTGAAAACACGCAGCAGGAGATCGATCCGCTTGCGCGCTACCGGCGCGCCAACGTGCAGCAGCTCGATTACCGAACGATCGCTTGGACCCAGCATGCGGGCGGCTCCGGCATCGGCGCTGGCGTCGGGCGCCGCGCTGAAGACCGCGCTCACCCCCACAGGAATCACGCTGGTGCGCGCCGCCTCGACGATTCCCCAGCGCAGCAGCTCATCGCGCGTCGCCTGGCTGTCACAAGCGATCATTGCGGCGCGCTTAAGTCCGCTCAGAATCCGCCGCGTCATCATCCGAAAAAGCATCGAACGCGGCTCATGCTCCGGCTCGAGCAGGGATCGAAACGTATTGAGGTCATGACAGGTCACGCAGGTGCGATCAGCGGGCAGCGCGTGCACCAGATGCGCGTAGCTGTGGTCAACGATATGAAAGAGATCGAAGTCGGCACGCAGTCGGTGCATTGCGGCGGGATAGTCCAGAAAGCGATTCATCAGGCGATCAGCATTCACTAACAGCGCCCGTCCGTCCGTCCGCGCCGGCGCCGTGAAACGGTAATGGAACGGCGGACGCACCAGTACCGGCGTAACTTCAGCCGCGTGGTTTGCCGCCAGACGTTCGGTGAGGGTTTCGGCCACCCGATCCATGCTGGGCCAAAGCTCTTCGGTATAATCGGCCACAATCGCGACCCGCCACGGCCGCCCGTGCGCGCGCGTTCGCGCCACTTGCGGACTCGCTTCGCGCAGCGGTGACGCTCGTCCGCTCATCCCATCCGCCCCGTTCGCGTCACGTCTTCGAGAATCCCGCGGAGGTCGGCGAAAGCCTTCGTCCGCTCCCATTCGCGGACCACGTACTCGCGACCCCGCAACGCCTGATCGCGTGCCGCCGACGGATTTCGCGCAATCCAAAGCAGTTCATCAGCCATCGCGGCCGCGTCGCGTCGCGGGGTCAGGCGCGCGTAGCCTTCGAGCTGTACCGCCATGCCACCGACGGCGGTCGCGACCACGGGCGTACCGCAGGCCAAGGCCTCGAGGGTCGAGTAGGCGGCGCCTTCAGCGAGCGAGGCGAGCGCGACCGCATCGGCCGCGCGAAAGTAGTCGAACACTTCGGTCATCGGATGAACCGCCGGCCGGCCGATCACCCATGCCGCGGAATTCGCGAGGCCGAGCCGCGCCGCGAGATCGATAAATTCACGCCAGCCACCGCTGAGATTGAGCAGCGCGGCGTCGAGTCCGCGTTCACGCAGCAGCGCGACCGCGCGCAAGACGGTCTCCGGGTCCTTCTCGTGACTGATCCGGCTCGAGAGCAGGACGAGAAAGCGATCACGCGGCAAATCGAGCCGCGCGCGCAGCGCACCACGTTCGTCATCCGCGATCGGGCGAAAGCGCGTCGTGTCGACCCCGTAATAGAGCCCGAGCTCGCTGCGCCGGAAGTAGCGCGCACCGATCGTGCGGAGATAAGGACCCATCGCGAGACACCGGGTCGCCAGCCAGCCGTTGATCGCGAGCAGGCCGCGGATAACGGTTTCACCCGCGAGCGCCTGCAGCCGGCCAATCTGCGCGCGCTCGCGCCGGCAACGAAAATATTCGAGCGGCGCGATTCCCATATAATTCACGACCGGAATGCCGCGCAGTGCGCCGGCGAGGTTGGCGTTGAGGGCGCCGCGGAGCACCTCCTGCGCAAGGATTACATCGAAACGCCGCGCATGACGCCATAACCATTGAAGGGAACTTAGCTGGAAAGCCGGACGCCCACCCGCGATCGTGATGATCGTTGCATCAAGTTTCAGCTCCGCAACCCGCTGATCGAGCCCGGACGAACGATATTCGCGCGCCGGGACGACCATCGTCAGGTCACAAATCTCGCTCAGTCCCGCGACAAAGCGGATATCCGTGAATCCTTCGACGAAAAACAGCACGCGCAGTCGTGCGCGTGGAGTCGTCGCCGGAAGCTCGGGCAGGTGGCGCGCGGCCTGTCCCATGTCAGTCACTCCGCAATACCACCAGCAGCAGCGCGCACCGGGGACCGTTCGCGCATCCTCCGCTCATCTCCGCCACGGCGTGCGCGCGCCTCCTCGAAAACTTCGATCAATTGGTCGACGTGTGGGACGAGGCTAAAGCGGCCTGTCGCCGCACGCGCACCACGACTCAGCTCCGCGTGATGGGCCGCGTCGGCAAGGCTGCGCACGATCGCCGCGGCCAGACCCGCTACGGTTGGCGGATCGCCGGGCGCCAGATGGCCGTTCTGACCGTCGATCAGCCATTCGGGGATACCGCCGACGGCGAACGCCACACTCGGTACACCGGCGAAGCCTGCTTCCAGGCCGGCGAGTCCGAACGGTTCGGGCCACAGGCTCGGCATCACGAGCAAGTCCGAACGCGCGACCACTTCAGCCGAGGCAGCCGCTTCCAGCCAACCCGGAAATTCGACCGTGAGATCGCGACGACCAGTCGTCATGGGCTGCGCGATCATTTCCCAACGCGTACGCGCAGGTCCGTCACCCGCCATCACCAGGCGGAGCGGCCGTTGCAGAGCGGCTGCCGCCAAGGGCAACGCTTGCAGCAGCAGCTCGCCGCCCTTGAGATGAACCATCCGGCCCGCGAACAGCAATCGCCATTCGTTCCTCGTGCTTGTGGCTGCGCCGCGCGCCGCACGCTGATCCGGTTGATCCACCATCGGCGGGACGATCATGCGCACCCGCTTGGGCTCGAGACCCTGACGGAGCAACTCGCGGCGCATGTGCTCGCTGCCGACCACGATCGCGTCGTATCTGCGCAGCCGAGCGAGACGCCTCATTTCGTGCCGATAGAGCCGCGCCATCGTGACCGGGTTCAGACCACCGCAGCGGCGCGGATAAAAACGCGCCAGACAGCGCCAACTGAAGGCGCATCCGCACGGCCGCGTGTGCGGAAAGGCGAAGCTCTTCGCGCCGCTGATACAAGCGCCGTAGTAATCGTGCGCGTAGAAGACCGTCGGTGCGAGACGCAGGAGGGCGTCTTCGAGCGCCGGGGAGCGCAGTCCATGGTCAAAGATTACCGTCGGCTGCCACGCGGCCAAACGCACGAGGATTTCATCGATACCCAGATCGTCACCGCACCAGACGGGAGCGCCCAGCGGCAAGCCAATTGCCGCGCGCTCGGCCGGGAGCGCGACCTCGCACAGATGCGCCAGCTCGTGCCCGGCCCGCACCAAACCCGGAATCACGGTTTCGAGATAGGTCTCGGCTCCGCCGAATCTTTTCCGGTTCCAACTGGCCAACGCGATTTTCATTGGAGGGTGCGGAGGCGCGCGATGGTGTATTGCGGCGCAAAGCGATCGCGATAAAGCGCCCCCGCCGCTTTCTGATAGCGCGCCCGCAGCGCTGGGTCGGCAACAAGGTTCACGATCGTTTGCCGCAGCTCGTCGTCGTTGCGCGCGAGCGCGACGGCCTCATTATGCTGCCACAACGGCTCCGTCGCCGGGCCCGCGCAGGTCACGATCGCGCGTTCATGCTCCAGCGCGGCGATAAGCGTCGTGCGTCGCGCGCAGGCGCCGTCCGGATAGATTTGCAGGAGCAGATCGCAGGCCGACAGATGGCATGAGAGCGCCGCCGCCGCCGCCAGCGTGCCGGTGGCATAGAGCCGCGCGGCGAGGTCGGGATGGCGCGCGAGCAATGTCGCCTGAAACTCGCCGCTGCCCCTGCCGATCAGCACAACGTCGAGATTCTCTGTCGCCGCCAGCGCCGTGGGGAGCAGGCGCGCGAGCCGCTCCCGGGTCGCCGCCGGATAGGTGCTGAAGTGGCCCACGAGCACATGGCCGTCGCGCCGATACTGCTTGCGGGTGGCGAGCACCGCGGCTTCGTCATGTATTACCGGAAGCGTGCCGGGCAGCGGCAACCAGATCGCGCGGCGCTCGACTCCGACCTGGGTACGTAAGACGTCCTCCCAGATTGGGGTCGAGACGAAAATGCGCGCCGCGGCGCGCGCCGCCAGCGCCGCCATCTGCCGATTGACTACTCCGAGCAGATTGTCCTTGAGCGGCTGGCCGTGCGCGATGGGAAACATTACTTCATGGAACATCACGTCGGGCCGGCACCAGCGTCGCGCATAGAGCCAGACGCAAAACGGCAGATTCATGCCGTGCCAGCCGAAGGCGTGCGGTACGTATTGGACTAACCAGCGGCTGCCGCTGAATTCCCGCAACGCCCGCTCGAGGCGCCGCAGGGTCGCCGCGCCGAAGCGTCCCGGCAGCCGATGCACGGTGACGCCGGGGTCGCGCGGATCAGGACCGGCGACCCGCGGAGCCCATACATGGACCTCGTCGCCCGCTTCGCCGAGACCGGCGGCGACGACCCGGGTGTAGGCGCTCACGCCGCCTCCGTGCGGCGGATACTCGCCGGTTACAACCTGCCAGATCATGCGGCTTGCCGATAAATCTCGAGACAGCGCCGCACGACGCGCGGCCACGTGAATTGGTCGAGGACCAGGCGGCGGCCCGCCGCGCCCATCCGCGCGGCCTCCGCCGGATTCGCGCGCAGCCAGCGCAAGCGCTCGCCCAGCGCGTCACGATCGCCGGGCGGGACAACAAACCCCGTCACGCCCGCACGCACGATTTCCGGCATCCCGCCCACCGCCGTGCAGATGACCGGCGCGCCGCACGCCATCCCTTCGAGCAGCGTCTGGCCGAGCAGTTCCGCGCCCGGCGCGTCGTCGCCATAGCGTGTGCGGGTCACGCTCGGCAGCACCACGCAAGCCGCCCGCCGATACGCCGCAACGAGCTGCTCGTCATCACAATCGAAACGGAACGTGACCTGCTTGTCGCGGGCCAGCCGGCGCAAATCATCGAGATAGCGCTGATCGATTTCGCGCCCGACGATCACGAGCGGCATCGCGGGCGGAAGCGCTTCGATCAGCACGTCGATCCCCTTATGCGGCAGGATCCGTCCGACGAACAGCGCATTGCCGTCGCGCACGAGCCCTGCGCCCGGATGGAACTTCTCCACGTCCACGCCGCCGAGAATCACATGGGCGAAGGATTGCGCTTGATGTCCCCCGCCGCGCCGGCTGAAGTCGCTGAGATGGAGATGGGCGTTGTACCAGTGGTCGGTCGACATGAAGGCCGAGACGTCCCAGCCGCCGCCACCGAGGTCAGTGACGAAGACCCGCCGGCCGGTCAGCCGGCAGAGCAGTGCCGTCAGGCTGCTCGCGAGCACGTGGCGCTGATGGCAATGGACGACATCCACGCCGCGCAGTTCGCGCACGAGGCGCAGCGCGATCGGATTGGTGCGCTGTCCGCGCACGTACCAGGGCCGGCCGATCACGTGGACCTCGAGGCCGTCCACCGTCATCGCGGCCGTATGATCACCGAAAGCTACCAGCCGCGTCGGCACCTCCTGCGCCATATGGCGCGCCAGCTCATACGCATAGCGCTCCGCCCCGCCGACGATCCCGGCCGGGCCAAAAATTGCGGGAACCAGATGGAGTACGCGCACCTAGCCCTCGGCGCCGCCAGCGCGTCTTTCTATCCTGACGCAGCTCGCAGACTCGCCTGCTCGCTCCGCCTCCGGCTCCGCTAGCCCGGACTTCACGACCTCGAGCTCCAGGTAAATGCACTGCAAGTTGGCGCGTGCGCCGATCCCGCCGCCCGGCGCCACCGCTATGCGATCAATGCGCGGGGCCAGCACTCGCCAGGCTCCAGCTTGCATCGCAAAAGACCGGGCCGTCCATCGGGCGCGGAATCATCCCGGTGCCGAAGATATCCGCGGGAAAAATCTCCAGTGCGACGGCGTCCACGATAATGTCGAGGTCCCGCGTCTGATCGCCGAAATCGCCGAGATAAAGATCGAGCATGTAGGTGCCGGGCATCAGCGGCAGGCGCGCGAAATTGCAGCTGATTACGCCGTCGCTCACCGGCGCCTGATCATAGCCCTGGCGCGTCCACCGGTTGCTCACGCCGAAAATCGGTGCGCCATGCGCGGTCTTGATCGTGACCGCGAGAATCGGCCGGATCGGGGCGGGCGTGGCGAAGGTGACCTCGACCGCCAGACCCGCGCCCATCTTCGCGCCGCCGTCGACCCCATCGGATCCCGAACGCACCCGCACGCGCTTCATCAACACCGTCGATCGCCGGGTCCGCCCCGGATGGGTCAGCAGGTCGCGCGCGCCGTGATCGCGGAGCAACTCGCTCGTCATGTAACGCGCGACCATCGCGGCCGGCGCGCCGATCGCGTCGATTCGTCCGCCGCGGACAATCATGCAGGAGCGGCACAGGGATTCGACGGACGCCATGTTGTGGCTGACGAACAGGACGGTGCGGCCGTCGCGCGCCACGTCACCCATCTTGCCGAGGCAGCGCTTCTGGAAGGCCGCGTCACCGACCGCCAGAACCTCGTCCACCAGCAGAATTTCCGGTTCGAGATGGGCCGCGACGGCGAAGGCGAGCCGCACGTACATCCCGCTCGAGTAACGCTTCACGGGGGTATCGATGAACCGTTCGACCTCGGCGAAGGCGACGATCTCGTCGAACTTGCGCGCGATCTCCGCCCGCCGCATCCCGAGGATAGCGCCGCTCAGGAAGATATTGTCGCGCCCCGTCAGCTCCGGATGGAACCCGGTGCCAACCTCGAGCAGACTGCCGACCCGGCCGTAGAGCTCGACTTGTCCCTGCGTTGGATCGGTGATGCGCGAGAGAATCTTGAGCAGCGTCGACTTGCCGGCGCCATTGCGCCCGATGATCCCGAGCACCTCGCCGGCTTGAACCTCGAAGCTCACGTCATCCAGCGCGGTCACATATTGCTCCGCTGACGCCTGTCCGGTATTCGCGGCGCGGCGTGCGGCCCTCCCGGCCAGCCAGCGCGACGGCGCCGTCGCGGTCCGCATCAGGCTTTCGCGGAGCGTGTGGTAGACCACACGCTCGCCGAGGCGATAGCGCTTGCTCAGGTTTTCCGCCCGGATAATCGGCCACATCGCAGCGCCCATGCCTCAGATAATATCGGCGAATTCGAGTTCCATCCGCCGGAACACGTACGCCGCATAGATCAGCAATCCCGCCGACACCACGGCCGCCAGCGCGAGCGCCGGCCAATCAAAGGGCCGGCCGAAAATCGCGTCGCGAAACCCTTCGATTATGCCGGTCAGCGGATTGAGCTGCAGCAGCCAGCGCCAGCCCGCCGGCACAAAACTCACCGGATAGATAATCGGCGTCACAAACATGCAGACTTGCAAAGCAAAAGGCAACGCGTAGCGCACGTCGCGGAATTTTACGTTGAGCGCGGACATCCACATCCCGACCCCGAGAGCGACGACCGTCGTGAGAATCGTCAGCACCGGAAACATCAGCAGGCGCGGCGTGAACGCGACGCCGTAGCCCATCATCATCAGGAACAGAATGACGGCCGCGATCAGGAAGTCGACCAGCGCCGCACCGACCGCCGCACCGGGAATCACGAGGCGGGGAAAATAGACCTTGGTAATCAGGTTGGCGTTGCCCACGAGACTGTTGCTGCTGTTACCCACCGCGGTGTTGAAAAAATTCCAGGGCAGCAGTCCCGCGTACGAAAAGATCGCATACGGCTCGCCGTCCGAAGGGACATGCGCGAGCCGTCCGAACAGGACGGTAAAGATCACCATCGTAAGCAACGGTTGCAGCACGGCCCACGCGACGCCCAGCACTGTCTGCTGGTAGCGGACCTTCACATCGCGCCACGCCAGGAAATAAAAGAGATCGCGATGGGCCCACAGGTCGGGCAGCTCGAAGCCCATCCACTTGCGGCCGCTGCGGATAACGAGCACCGGCGTGGGCCGCACCTCGACGGCCCCTGCCGGAGCTGCCGCGCCCGTGCCGGCTCCGGCGGGGGCCATGCGCGGCGTCGCCTCGGCAGCGTCCATCACCATCAATCCAGTTTCTTTCTCATCCATTGGGCGCAAATCCCGACAAGGTGATTATATAGAAAAGCCCGTGTATCTCACGCGCTTTTCTTACGCGTCCGCGCGTCCGCCGCGACTATCTGGCTCGCCATTGCGTCGGCCGTCCAGCTCGCGAGGAAGCGCCGGAACGGCGCGAAGCGTTCCTTCACCACCGCGATATTCGTACTCCAGGCGAGCAAGCGAGCCGCGAGGGCGGCGGCATCTTCCGCATCCGGGATAAGCATGTCAGCCAACGCCGCCGGATAGCGCTCGGCCACGCCGGTCGCCGCCGTCACCATCGCCGGCACCCCGCGACAAATCGCTTCGTGGACATTGAGACCGTAGGGTTCGTACCGCGCCGGACTGACCAGCAGATCGGCGGCCGCGAGCACCTCGGGAATCCGCGCCGTGAAACCGAGCATCTTGACCCGCAACTCCAGTCCGCGGCGTGCGATAATCCGGCGCCAGCCGTCGACGGCCCGGCCACCACCGGCGACGATCAGCATGGCGGTCCAGTCACGCCGCTCGCACAGCCGCTGCCAGGCGGCCCACAGGGTATCGAAGCCCTTGCGCGGATCATGGCCGAGCGCACCCACGAACGCCACCACCGGACGTTCGTCCTCCATACCCAACCATGCTCGCGCCGCGAGGCGTTCCGCGGGCGTCGCCGGTCCCCAGCTCTCGTCGACCCCCGGATAGACGGTGACAACGCGGTCCTCCGCGACGCCGACCAGCCGGACCAGGTCACGCGCGGTGCGCTTGGAGTTCGCGATCAGCATCCGCGCCCGGGGCAACAGCCACTGCTCGCGGCGCAGCGTCAGGCGCGCCTCCAGCCGGCTCTTGACGCGGAGCCAGAGCGGCCCGTGGTCCGCGCGCGACGGCCACGCCTGATTGACGAAGTGCACCCAGTTGATATCGGGCCAGGCGCAATTGATTCCGTTGACGACGACGCGCGTGGCCGGATCGGCGGCGGTTACCTCCGCGGCGACCGCCCTGCCCTTGCGATCCAGACGAACCTGTCCAAGAAAAAACGACCCCGCCGTTTTATTAATAGGATAGCTATGGACCGCCGCCGCACTCGCGAACTCCTCGTCGACTCGGTAGCCAACCAGATGGACCGGCGCCCCCTCGGCCACCAGATACCGGGCGAGCGCGGCGTTCAGCCGATCCATACCGCCCTCCTGATGGAATCCGCCGGCCACGAGCACCCAAGGCGCGCTCGTCCCGGCCTTCGACCGCACTCGCATCAGGCCTGCCGGGGCGTGAGCATCGGTCGCCGCCGACCGGCCAGCGCCGTCGAACGTTGCGTGCCGGCGAATTGGGGCGCGGCAAGCCAGCCCGTAAACATCAGCAACACGGCGGTTTGCGGCACCGCGTTGAGCAGACCGGTGCCGAGCGGCGCGGTGGCAAACGAGATCGCGCAGAAGAGCCGCGCCAGCCAGCGTCCCGTGTACCACGGATCGAAGTGGCGCGGCGCCGGTCGGGTGAAAACCCACACAATAAAAGCGAGCCAGAGAATCAACCCCGGAATCCCCTGCTCCGCGACAATGCGCGCATACTCATTTTCGAGCCCGACCGGGTTCTTCAACAGGGGCTGCAAAAAGTAGGGAATACTGGTGCCGCCCCCGCCGAGTCCATTACCCAGTGGATATTCGGTCATGAGCTGGAAGAAACTGTCATTGACGCTCATGTGCAGACGCTGGCTGACGACATCCGTCTGGCTCAGCGTGAAAAAACGCTGCAGGCGCGGAGTCACCGCGACCAGTCCGGCGACCGCGAACACCATCGCGATCCACGCCATTCGCGGAAAGTGCCCGCTCCGTCGCGCGAACGTCACCGCCAGAACCATCGCGATCAGCACGACCGCCTCCGAGCGGGAGGCTGCGAGGAACACCGCCAGCCCCGAGATCGCGGCCGCCCCCAGCATCAGGTAGCGGGCGCGTCCCCGTCCGCGCTCGAAGCTGAGCGCGCCCAACAATAGCGGCATGCTGGCCACCATGTTGCTCGCGTAGGCCGCGGAGTGAGTAAAGGTACCAGGGATACGAAAATGGCCCATCCCGCCGAAATAGACGTCGGTACTTTTATAGATAATGTCGTCGACGGCGTTGTAGGGATAAAAGGACGGTACGCCGATCACCGTCTCCGCCAAGGCGACGACAAAGACGGCGATGTTCATCACCGCGATCCAGCGGGCCAGGGCGCGCATATCCGCCGCTTCGAGCATCGTGCCGAAGAGAATGAACGGTACGAACAGGACGTTGCCGCGATAGCCGACAAGCTGAATCAGCGGATTTTGCGACGGCACGAGCAATAGCATCGTGGGCCAGCCGATGAGGCACAGCACCCACGGCATCAGGCGCCGGAGCCGGAACCTTTGCGCGGCCCGCAGATGAATGGTCAGCGCGGCGAGGAACAGGCCGGCGAGCGCCGCGTCATACACGAACTGCGCGACCGGACTATCGACATTCGCCCGGATAATGCCGTAGAGATAACCAACGCCCATCGACGCGGCGATTCCGGTCCACAGCGCTCGCCGGGTGGCCCAGAAACAGAGCACAAACGCGACGGCGCAGATGACGATTGCCAGCATCGGTGGTTAGGGCTCGAGGCCGCGCGCCGCTTGCGCCATAGGACCGGAAGGGAACGCGACGGCCGACCCTTCCCCCTTGCCCACATCGTCATTCCACCATCGTGCCATCGTTGCGTCTACACGCGCTGCGATCGGCGGAACGTCGAGCGCCAGCGCGCGTGCGGTCGCGGCCTTCATCGACACTCACCGGCGAGCCGCGCAATGATCGCCGACAGTTGCGCCAGGCGCGCGCGGGGGTCGCAGAGGGTCGCGGCGCGTGCCGGTCCCGCATTGCCGAGGCGAGCACGCAGCGAGGCGTCTTCGATCACCTGGCGCAACGCCGCCGCGAGTCGTCCCGGATCGTTCGGCGGCACACTCAAGCCACATGACGAATCGACGATCTCGAGCGCCCCGCCGACGCCCGCGGTAACCACCGGCAAGCCGGCACCCAGAGCCTCGACAAAAACGATCCCGAAGGGCTCGGCGCGCGTGTTCGGTTGACAAAAAATATCCGCCGCGCTGAGCAGGTCAGGAACATCCGTGCGCTCACCGCAAAATCTGACGCGATCGGCGATCCCCAGTTCGGCGGCGCGCGCCGCGAGCGCAGCGAGCAATTGTGCGTCCGCACGCCGCTGCGCGCCACCCACGATCCAGCACACCCATCCCGGTAAATCGCGCAGCCGGCTCAAGGCTTCGAGATGGACAAAGTGGCCCTTCCCGGGTTGTACGCGGCTGACCTGCATGATCACAATCGCGTCCGCGGGAGTGCCCAAATGGCGGCGTAAGGCGTTCCGCCGGGCCGCATCACCCGGCGCTAAGGCTACCGGCGGATACATCACCTCGTGCGGGGCACACGGATAGAGCCGCGGCAGCGTCGCTGCCGTGTAGTCGCTGTTGCATACGACGAAATCCGGGCGTGTGCGTCGCGCCCATCTCTCCAGCCAATGACGATGTCCGGTGGCCGCCTCGTGCATCCAGAAAATCAGAGGAATGCCACGCGCCCGCACGATGCGTCCAAAAAGCGCCTGCGCCCACGGCATATGGCAGACCGCCGCGTCGCAACGACGCCCGCGGAGCAGATCGCGCAGCCGCCGTCGCGCGCGCAGAATCGATAGCGGCCGGCGGGTCTGCGCCGCCCCGAGCCAGTGGAGCGGAGCCCCGAGGGCACGTAACTCCGTCGCCAGACGGCCGTCGAAGCAGAGCGCGAACTCATGCTCGAGCGGCTCCGCTTCGCCGCAGCGCGCGATCGTCGATAACATCGTTTCAACGCCGCCGTAGAGGTTACCGCTATGAACGTGCAGCAGCCGCATGCCCCGGCTTGACCTCGTCCGCGACAACACCGCGGTAGATTTCCGCGAGCTCGCGACCCATCCGCGCGCGCGCGAAACGCTGCTCCGCCGTCGCGCGTCCCGCCGCTCCGAGCCGCTGACGCAGCGGCGCATCGAGCGCGAGGCGGGTAATCGCGTCGGCCAGACTCCGCGGGTCGCCCGCGCGCCAGATCAACGCGTCGTGGCCCTCCCGGATGAGCTCGCCCGCCCCGCCGAGCGCATTGGTCAGGACGGCACGGCCGCAGGCCAACGCTTCGGCGATCACCAGGCCGAAGGGCTCCGGAGCGGTACTGGCGTGCACAACGATATCGAGCGCGCGCATCGCGGCCGGCACGTCACGGACGAACCCGGTGAAGCCGACTTGAACCCCCAGACGGGTCGCGACGGCGCGTAGTTCTTCCAGCGTGAACTGGCTTGCAGCAGTTTCATAGATCGGGCCACCAACGACGTAGCCGCGTAGCGGCGGGCCCTCGCGCGCAACCCGCGCCAGCGCCTGCATAAACAGTTCGTGGCCCTTCCAGCGTGCCGCCGTGGCCACGAGTCCGACGCGTACCGTCCCGGGAGCTGGACTCGCGAGGCCGGACGCCGCGTCGAGATCGAGCGTGGCGCCGTGAGGTGTGAAGCGCGCCAAATCCACCGCATTGTAGACGGTGTGGATCGGGATATTCCGGCCCAGCGCGAGCCGCGCGTCGTCGGCGACACAAAGGGAATTCGCGACCACCGCGGCGCAGTGACCGGCATGCATACGCAGCAGACGGGGCATCAGTGGGCGGGCCTGGACGAAATCATGGAGATGCCAGATCAACTTGCTCGATCCCGGGACCGACCACGCGCCGAGCAAATGCGTCTTGAAGCCATTGCTGTGAACCAAATCCGGCTGAAACTCCGCAATCGCGTGGCTGAGTTGCCCTACGTAGCGCGCGACCGCCGGCGACGCGGCGCTCAGCCGCCCCAGCACCCGCCACCAAGCTGTACCTGCGCCGGCGGGACCACCAGCGCCCGCGTCGCCCAAGGCGGCCAGCGCGGCCGGGAACGGCATCACGGTAGTCGCAACTCCAAGGCGGCGGGCTTCCTCGGCCAGCTCGCCGTCGGACCCCGCCAGCAAGGCGAGCGGCCACGCCGGGTGGAGCGCGCGGAGACTCGCGAGCACGTCGAGCAGCACCCGTTCGGCGCCGCCGATCGCACCCGTCGGATTGAGATAAAGGATCTTCATCACGGGGTGGTGGCGGCGGCCGGTTGTATCGCGACGGGGAGCGTGGCGGGCGGCGCCGCGCTCAAGGCAGTGCGCCGCTGGAAGTCCGCGTACGTGGACGCGAAGTACGGACTCGCCGGTTCGAGCGCCTGCGCCCGGGCGTAGTCCTGGCCCGCCGCGTAATAGTCGTAGGCGCCTTCGTGAGCTTGCCCCAAGGTGAACCAGGCGCCGCCCGCGCCCGGATCGATCACGGTGGCGCGCGTCAGGATGCGCGCCGCACTGTCGAATTGCTTATCCGCCAGGTAGAGATTGCCGAGGCGCATCGCGAGGGTGAACGAGGCGCGAACGCGCAACGCCTGCTCGAGGGCAGCTTCGGCCGCCGTGCGATCGCCCGCCTGCTCGGCCGCGTCAGCCAGTGCGACGTAAAGCGGATAGGGGTCCGCGCCCGCGCGCAAACCGTCCTGGATGGCGTGATTCGCGGCGGCCATCTGCCCCGCCGGGCCAAAGACCGACCGGGCGAGCTCGGCGTAGGGTTGCGGATCGGTCGGAGCGATCGCGGCGGCGGCGTCCAGGCTTTTGACGGCCGCGGCCTGATCGCCCAGGAGTCCATAATTGCGTCCGGCCTCGATCAAGTCGCTCCGGCGCGCAGCCGGATCGCTCGCCGCATGCGCCGCCCGGGTATACAGCTCCGCGATATCCCGGTAACGGCCCAAATCGCCGTAAAACTCGACCAGCTCCGCGGTCGCACCGGCAAAGCCAGCTGTGATCGCCCGCTCGAAGCCGTCCCTGATCGCGGTCTGCTCCTCGGGTAGCAGCCATGGGATGAGCGACGACGCCAGGTACTGATGGGCCTCACGCCGCGGCGCGTGGTAGACCGAAAGCGTAACCTGCGCGAGCCCGTCGGCCTTCCGTCCCGCCAGGAGCAACGCTTGCGCGTACCGGTCGCGGGCGGCGGGATCATTCGGATCGAGCCAGACGGCGGCCTTGAGCAGCGCGAACCGGATTTCGGCGGGCGCCTTCGGCCCAATCAACTGGGCCAGGACTAGGTGCGCTCCCGACATCGCCGGATGAGCCGTTAGGTTGGCCTCGGCCTGCCGCAAATTATTTTCGACCAGAACGTCATAGGGATAAGCGGTCCCGTCCTGCGCATAGACCGCGATAATCAAGCCCAGCGCCGCGAGGCCACCAAGCGGCACCCCGAGCGCGGACGCCCGGGCGACCCGGGGCGCAAGCCGGATCCGCGGCATGGCGACTTCCAGACCCTCGGTCAGCGCGATCCGCAACGCCAGCGCCAGGATAATCGTAAAGAACAAGGCATTAGCGGGCGTATGCAAGGCGAAATCGAAACCTTCGTGGATTAGCGCCGCGACCACGCCACCGAGCAACCCGGCCAACAGCGGCCAATGGCGTTCCGCCAATTGTCTCCCGCCCCGCCGCAAACCACTGACCAGCATCGCGCCAAACCACACCAGGAGGATCGAGCCGCACACACCGGCCTCGGCGAGAAACTGGACATAGTCGTTCTCCGCCGCACGGAAAAAAAAGGGGATCCAGGGCGGCCGCTGATAGTGGGGGAAAATCTCCGGCCACGAGCCCAGGCCAACACCGAACATTGGAAAATCCGCAATCATCTTGAGCGTATCGCGCCACACGGCCGGCCGGAAATGCACGTCGTCGCCGCCGGCGATCGCGCTGCCCACTCGGGCCGCAATCTCGGTCCGGCCGGCGGGTCCCGCGACGAAGAGGATTACGCCCAGGCCCGCGACGAAAACGACCGGCAACGCAAGCGCCGTCCACCGTTGGTGATAGCGCAAGATCGCCGGAGCGAGGCCTGCCGCATGGCGCAGGCAAAGCAGGATTGCGGTCGCCACGCCGGCAACGGCCGCGGCCCATCCGGCGCGCGAGAAGCTCAGGAGCAGGCCCGCCGCGATCGTGAGACTCGCCAGCGCCGCGAAGAGCTGCAGATTCGGTCGTTGGCGGCGATCGATAATCGCCAGCGGAAAGATCGCCGCGACCACGCCGAGCGGCAGCACCAGCGCGAGATAGTTGGCGAAGTGGTCCGGATCGACAAACGGTCCGCTGGCCCGGGGCACAATCATCGGCAGCGGACCGCCCCAATCTTCGGGCACATAGAACCAGAGCAACTTGCCATTCCACCAGGCGCGCTCAAGCAGACCAAGCGCCGCAATTATCACGCCCGTGGTCAGGGCGCCCACGATGACGGTGCGATAAAAGCGCTGCTCCGCCTCGCGCTCGCCCACCAATCCAAAGGGGTACAGCAGGATCAGAAAGAAGAGGGCGCCCAGCGCGATCCATTCGAGGATAGCGCTCACGGTCGCCGCTGGAGCCAGCGAGAGGGTTTCCCAGTGCAACCGGCGCGCCAGCGGCGGAATCGGCGGCGCGACCGGCCTGGCGGCAAGCGCTTGCGTCGCGGCCGAAGCGCCCGCGGGAGCGCCCGCTGATGGAATCGTCCAGATCGGTGCCAACGTCTGATACGGCGAAAATGCGGGCCAGCCGGGGAAGCTGCTGCGATAAAGATGATGGGTCGCGGGAGCGATCACGCGCAGAATCCGTGCCGGGAAGGGAATTAGCTGGAACAAGAAGAAAGCCCCGAGCGCGAGCGCCGGCCACGCCAGGCGCCGGCATTCGGCCGTCGGAATCCGCAGGCGGGCGGCGGCCGGCCGCTCATGCCAGACCTTCACCATCCAGGCCGCGAAGGCGATCAGCGCGATCGCTTCGAGCGTCGTGAAGGCGCCGCGATGAACGCCGCCGAGCGCGAGCGGCGCAGCCGCCATCAGGACGATCACCGCGAGGGTGACTATCCGATCGGACCAGCGCGAACCGGATGCCACAATTAACCTGTGCTACCCGACGGACACCCACCCGGGCGGCGTCTCAGTCCGCACCGCCGAAGCCGCCGCCGTCGCGGTCCCGCACCGAGTAGTAGTTGTCATGGTAATAGTACTGATAATGCGCGCCTTCGAGTTTGATCCGGTTCAGCACGACGCCAAGGATCTTGCCGCGCGCATACTCCAGCCGCGCGCATGCGGTCTTGACGTGCTGGCGCGGCGTTGACGCACCATTAGCCACCACCACCGCGCCGTCCACCAGCCGCGCCAGCAGCAGCCCGTCGCTGACCGGCAACACGGGTGAGGAATCGATAATTATATAGCTGAAATACTCGCGCAGTTCGGTAAGCAGTTCCGCCATTTTGGCCGAACCCAGCAGTTCGGTCGGGTTGGGTGGCGCCGCGCCCGCCCCCAGGAAATCAAAGTGCTTGATTCCGGTAATGTGCAGCGCCTTCTCAAATTGCAGCGCGCCGGTCAGCACTTCAGTGAGCCCGGTCTGATTCTCGACCGAGAGTACCTGATGGCAGCGGGCCCGGCGCAGGTCGGCGTCGATCAGGATCGTCGGCCCGAGTTGCGCCAGCATCGTAGCAAGATTCACCGAAGTAACCGTCTTGCCCTCGCGGCTGGTGGCGCTGGTGATAAGAATCGCTTGGGGCGGCGCCCCCGCGCGCGAGAGCAGCAGCGCCGTCCGCAGATTCCGGTAGGCTTCACCCAACGGCGAATACGAGCCGTGCGTCGTCACCAGCTCGCGCCCCGCCGGGGCGGGTCCGGGTGGTGGTGGGCGTGACGCGATCGAGCGCAAGCCATAAGCGGGTTTATCGCCGCTGAGACTCGCGAACTCGGGCACGACACCCAGGCTCGGGACCTTGAGATAGGCCTCCGCGTCCTCAGGATTCTTGAGCGTGTTATCAAGAAACTCGAGCAGAAAGGCGAGCCCGACGCCGCCGCCCAGACCGCAGACCAGCCCGAGCAGCAATTCGCGCGCGCGCTGTGGACCGGCCGGGGCCGACGGCGCCTCGGCGGCATTGATCACCGCGACGTTGTTGGGCTCCGCACCGTTGGTCACCGCGACATCCTTCATCCGGGTCAGGACGGCGTTGTAGAGCTCGCGATTGGTGTCGACCTCGCGCTGGAGGATCGCGTATTGCGCGGCCGAATCGTTGAGGGCCAGCGTTTCGGTGCGCTGCCGATCCATCTCGGCCTGCAGTTCACTTTCCTTCTCGGCCGCCTCGCGAAATTGCGCCTGAATCCCGTCGACCACGTTGGCGATCGCCATCTTGAGCCGGACCTCGACCGCGCCGACCTGCGCGCGCAACTTCGCCAGCGGCGGATAGTCGGGCTTGAATTGGCTCGCCAGCGCGGCCGACTGACCGTAGAGTTCATTCAACTGCTTCTGCAGTTCCTGAATCGTCGTATCCTCCGCAACCTCGGGCAACGTCGCGTAGTCGTGTTTGTTGATGGACTGCACCTTCGATTCGAGCGCAATCCGTGCGACCTGCGCCTGGGTCAGGTCCTTGCTCAGGTCCGCGAGGCGATCGAGCACCACCGCGTCTTTGCCGTCGAGCGAGATCAGTCCGGGGATAATCCCCTTCTGGCGGCGATAATCGTTGAGCGCCGCCTCGGATTTCTGCAATTGCTCCCTGATCTGCACCAGCTTGTCGCGCATGAAGCGTTGCGCCTCTTCGCTCCGCTCACCCAGCAGCCGGCTCTCCTGATGCTCATAAGCGGTGACGTGAGCGTTGGCGAGCCTGGCCGAAAGCGCGGCGTCCGGCGTCGTGAAACTAATCTTGACCAGATTGGTATCGGGGACCGGCGAGACCTTGAGCATCGCGAGGTAGGCGTGGACCAAAGCCGGCGGCACGGCCGGAGCCGCCACTTCCGAGTCGTCCGCGGCAACCGGCGGCAGCGCCGTCCCCGCCGCGTCGGCGGCTCCCGGATTGCGCGCGATCGCGCCCGGCGACCCCTGCCCCGAGGTCACGCCGCGATGACCCGTGAAGGCCGGGTCGTGGTCGAGGCCCAGCTCGCTCACCACCTGGGCGGCCAGACTGTTGCTCTGCAGGATCGCGCACTGGGTCTTGTAGTACTGGTCCGCGTTGGCCGCGGCCGTCTCGATCTCGACCAGGTTCGCGAGCGTGTCGGAACCCTGCTCCGCATTCGGCTGAATCAGAATCGTGGTTTCCGCCGTGTAGATCCGCGTCTCACCCATCAGATGGACCGCGGCCAGAATCACCGCGCCGATCGTCACGCCGAGCACGACCCGCAGATGCCGCCGGATGGTATGCCAATAGCGCCGGATATCGAGGATCGGCTCTTCCTCGCTGAACGGGATTTCGCGCGCCTCCGTCTCGATCGTCTGGATCGCCGGAACGGTGGGGCGATTGCTGAAAAGGCGTTGCTCGTCCATCAGTAGGGAATCATCGGGCCTGACAGCCCAACCCGGGTCAGCACCGAATAAAAGACGTAAGGACCGATCCGCAGGTTGGAATAAGGGACGTCGACCACGTCGTTGGCTTTGACCGGAACATCAGCTTCCGCGCCGTGCGAGATCTTGTCGAGATCCACTCTAATTGTGCGCTTGGAACCGTCTATTTCACTGCGAATCAGCGTAACCCCCTTGGTATCCGCGGCATACATCGGACCACCCGCTTCACCGATCGCACCGAGCACGGTCAGACCCGAGCCAACCTGGAAATGACCGGGATTCTGCACCCAGCCGACCACCATCACCTGGCCGCCGCCGGGAACCACAACGACGTCGCCAGGCCGGGCCGGCAGACTCATGTACTTGCTATCGCCCGAGAGCGACGTACTGTGCAGGCTGATCGAAATAGCGCTCGCCGAGCCCGCCATCCGGGCCGCCGCGTCAGGTTCGGCCGCCACGGTCCCTGGCGACGCCGCGTTCGCGCGATCGTCGCCCGGAATCAGCACGAGATCGTCCGCGGCGGTCGAGGTCACACCGCCGGCCTGCGTGAGAACATCCAGCAGAGTTTCACCCGGAGTGTCGAGCACGACCAGTCCGGGCTTGCTGACCGCCCCCACCACCGCGACCTCGCGATTCCGATACTCGTTGACAAAGACCGAAACCTGGGGGTTATACATGAATTTTTTGAGCTTGAGGTCCAACTCCTGCGCCAGGCCAACTTCGGTCAGCCCGCCCGCCTGGACGACCCCGATTAGCGGCAACTCGATCGTGCCCTGCGTCGACACGCGAACCTTACGCTCCTTGATCTCGTCAACCCCGGCCGCCGAGATGGTCAGTACGTCGCCCGGACCGATCGGATAGTCCTCCACACCTTGACTCGCCGGAGCGGTCCGGCGGGTCCAGAGCGCGTCAAGCCGGGCCTCGTCCACCGGATTGGTCCGCACGGCCGGTGACGCCGGTGGTGGCGCGGAGGTTACCGGGTCGGCGGCTTTGTCGGAGGGCGGATCCACCCGCATCGTGCCCTGCGGCGCGCAGCCAAGTACCAGGCAAAGAAGCCCAAGCCGAACCAGCGGCTGTCCCCAACGGCCGATACTTTCAGTCGCGCGCACCACCCTCACACTAAAATACCCTAAACAAGTATTCTACTGTCAAGACATAACAGAATAGCTTTAGTTGCGTCTAGATGGTTTGTTTTCATCATAGCTGCGTCCGACGCGACTTTCGCTGTCTCCCGATTTTGATTGAATCAGCGCGGCCGCATCGCGCGGACGCGTTTTTCATAAATCTTCGCGTATTTGAGAAAGACGTAAAACGCGGCGCTCATTGCGGCGTAAAGTCCCCGCCCGCCCTCCAGAAAGCCGCCGCGCACGATATAGAAATTGAAGAAGCGCCAGAGCGGATGGGTAAACATCTGGACGGCGACAAACGGCGACGGCTCGACCTGCGCCGCGCCGCGCGAGCTGAAACGGTTGATCGTCGCCACGTGGTCGGCAACATCGCGATAGCTGAAATGCAGGATCGGCGACTTGAGCCGCTTGACCGGCCCGTCGACGACGACCTTGTCGTGCGGGTCAACCCCGCCGATATGACCGCGCTCACGCCGGAACAGGCGCACCGGAAAGTCGCGATAGATCGGGCGCGTATAATAATGATTCAGATGATAGAGCACACGCTGGATACGATACCCGGCGGCCGCATCGGGCGATGTGATCGCGGCTTCGATCTCGCGGCCCAGGTCGTACGTCGCCTGCTCGTCGGCGTCGAGCAGCAGCACCCAGTCCGACGTCGCGCGGTCGAGCGCCGCCTGCTTCTGCCGGACGTAGTCGGTAAACTCCTGCTGATAGACCCGCGCGCCGAGCCGCTCCGCGATCGCGACCGTTTGATCGGTCGAAAAGGAATCGATCACCACCAACTCGTCGCAGAACGGCTTCGCGCTGCCGAGACACTGGCCGATCAGTTCGGCCTCGTCGCGCGTGATCACGATCAGTGAGACGCTGGGTCGCGTGGCCATCCTTCAATCCCCGCCGCCGGTACGACGCGCGCCGCCGAGTTGCGCCATAAAGGGCGCGGCGGCCGCACACGCCGCGCGATAACCGGCTTCGTCGATACGCCCGCGCATCAGTTCGACCCGGATAAAGAGAAGGTACGTCTGGATCACGTCCGAGCGGCAGTAACGATGGATTTCGTCGAGTCGCCCCGCCTCGAAATAACCCTGCACATCCGAGCCGTCCATCGCGAGCTTGCCGGGCATTCCGATCAGCTTGAGCAGGAGATCCATCCCGCCGCGCAGGCCGGTCGCGCCGTAGTTGCAGAGCAAGTCGTAAAGATCGCAATGACGGCCGCCATGGCGTGAGCGGAGTGACGCCGGCGCGCTTTCGTCAAAATAACGCGGAATCGTTAGACCGTAGCGCAGCGCGGCCAGCTCCAGCACCGGCAGATCGAAGCCGCGGCCATTGAAGCTCACCAGCGTGCCGTCAAACTGGTCGATCCGCCGCCAGAACGCGCGGACCAGATGCTCTTCGGAATAGTCGTCGAGCGCGAGACTCTCGACGTTGCGCAGGACGTAGTCGTCACCGACCTCGCCTATAGCGATCGAAATAGGAACATGGAGCGTCAGCGGGAGAAAGTCGCCGCGATTACGCGGGTCGGCGCGGAAGCGGTCGTACGCCTCCTGATCGCCGATCTCTTCGCCGGCGAAAAACACCTGGTTGAGCAAACGCTTGTCGATCCGCGTCTCGATATCGAAAACCGCAAACGTCATACGGCCAACATCATGAGGTCAGACGGACTTCGAGCTGGTCGATCACCGCACTCGCGATCGCGCGAAACGTCGCCGTCACCGGATGCTCCGGATGGGCCGCCACCAGCGGCGCCGCCGCGTCCCCGGCCTCGCGCAGTTCGCGGACCAGCGGCAATTCGCCCAGGAACGGCACCGCGAGCGATTCCGCGAAGCGCCGACCGCCGCCGTGGCCGAAAATCTCATGCCGATGACCGCACTTGCGGCACAGGTGGTAGCTCATGTTCTCGATCACGCCGAGCACCGGCACGCCGACCTCCTGGAACATCGCGACGCCCCGCTTGACGTCGAGCAACGCGAGCTCCTGCGGTGTCGTCACGATCACGCCGCCGGCCAGCGCGACGCGTTGCGTGATCGTGAGTTGCGCGTCACCCGTGCCGGGCGGCAAATCGAGCACCAGGCAATCACGCTCGCCCCATTCGACGTTGAAGAGAAATTCCGTCTCAAGCTTGGTCACCATCGGGCCGCGCCAGATCACCGGGGTGTCGTCGTTGACGAACAACGCCATCGAGATGTAGCGGATCCCGAAGCGCTCGAGCGGGATGATCCGGCGCTGCTCGGTAACCCGCACCTGCTCGTCCGCGCCCACCATCATCGCGACGCTCGGGCCGTAAACGTCGGCATCGAGCAAGCCGATGCGCCAGCCGAGCGAAGCCATCGCGAGCGCGAGATTAACCGCGACCGTCGACTTGCCGACCCCGCCCTTGCCGCTCGCGACCGCGATTATGTTGCGCACGCCCGGAATCGGCCGCCGCTGCAACGCGGCCGCAGCCGCTCGTGCCGGCGCCGGCTTTTCTAGCTCGAGCTTGACGGCGTGGACTCCGTCCATCGCGGCGACCGTGCGCTCGACCGCGGCGGCAATCTCCGCGACTACCTCGGGCTTGGCCGACGCGGCCGTCAGAATCACGGTGACGCCGGAAGTCGCGACCTCGATATCTTTAATCAGGCCAAAAGAGACGATATCGCGGCTGAAGCCGGGATATTTGATTTTTTTCAGCTCATCGAGAATTTCGCTCGGACTCGGCATCACCAACCCTGCGCTGACACGATGGCACGAATGTTATCATCACGCGGGCGAGGGCAAAATGCGGTCATTGTTACCTGCGCCCGCAACTTGGTAGCTTAGGTCGCCCAGCGGCTGCCGCGTGAGCGCGGGCCGGGAGGATCGTGATGAAGGTTGCCATCGATCTGGACGTTTGCGTCGGCCACGGCAAGTGTTACCTGGCCGCCCCCGAGGTGTTTCAGCCCTTCGACGACGTGGGGCGGGCTAAGGTCCTGCGCGAAGTCGGCCCGGCCGAGCCCGACCTTTTGCGCCGGACCAGGAATGCGGTCGCCGGATGCCCCGAAGGCGCAATCAGCATCATCAAAGAGTAATTCCAGCGTAAACAACCGCTTTCCGACGAGCGAATCGCCAATAGACTGAGGGAAAACGACCATGAGTGACGCCACTGCGACCAACGGGGCCAACGGCCAGAGCCTCTATGCGCATCTCGATCATATCCATCCGCCGATCGGGCGCGACGGTACGCCGAACGAGTTCTATGAGGCGCTGCGCGACGAAGTGATCAATGAGAATCGCCCCATCGGCTGGAGCGAGCAGTACGGCGGCTTCTGGGTGGTGGCGGGCTATCCCGAAGTGATGGAGGTGATGCACAACACGGCCGCGTTTTCGAACGACGGCGTCACCTTCCCGAGCTACGGCACGACGGAGCGGCTGATGCTCGCCGGGCAGGACGACCCCGAGCACAAGCGCGCCCGGCTGCTGGTCAACGAACCGTTCTCGCCCGGCAAGGTGATCGACTTCACGCGGCTCCTGCGCGAGAACGTCAACGGCCTGATCGACGGCTTTATCGAATCGGGCCGCGCCGACATTGCGAAGATCATCGGCAATCCAATTCCGGCGATCCTGACCGCGGTCATCCTCGGGCTTCCCGCCGAGCGCGGTCCGGAGTTCTTCACCTGGACGTGGGCGCTCTCGCACGAAATCTTCACCGACCCGCAGGCCGCCGGCGTCAAGATCAAGGCGATGTACGCCTACTTCGAGGAGGTCATCGAGGATCGCCGCCGCAACCCTGGCGAGGACGTCCTCTCGCGGGTCGTGCATGCCCGCATCGACGGCGACTACCTGAACCATGACGAGCTGCTCGGCTTCTGCACAACCCTGCTGCTCGGCGGGATCGACAACACCAGCAAGCTGATCGCGACCGCGCTCTGGCGGCTGGCGTGGGACTTCGAGCTGCGCCATCGCCTTATCCGCGACCCCAAGATCATCCCGACCACGGTCGACGAGTTCCTGCGCTACTACGCCCCGGCCTCGGTCGGCCGCCTGATCAAGGAGGATGTTGCCGTCGCGGGCATCCCGATGAAAGCGGGGCAAAATCTGACGCTGCTGTTGCCGGTGGCGAATCGCGACCCGCGCGTCTTCACCTATCCCGACACGCTGATCGCCGATCGCAGCCCCAACAAGCATCTGGGATTGGGGACGGGGATCCATCGATGCCTCGGGGCGCATGTCCTGCGCGTCGAAGCGAAGATCGTGATCGAAGAGTTCCTCACCCGGATTCCCGAGTTCGAGCTGGATCGGACGCGGCCCTCGCGATGGATCGCCGGGCAGGTCGCCGGGATGGGCACGGTGCCGATCGTCTTCGCACCGGGGCGACGGCAGAAGGCGGAGCCGATCAACGGCGGCGTCGCGACTTGGCTGGAACACGCCGCCGCGTAGGGCCGGTCGAGAAGAAGCTGTCAGATTATAGCTGAGCGTCGCGCGCCTCGACATCGCGAGCGCGTGCGAATACCACTTTATTTTGCTTTTTGTCGCGCGAGACGGCGCAGGGCGGTAATCCGGCGCGCAGAGGCTCTCATACTCCTGCGGAGCACAGGCGATTGGCTCAGGCGTTCGAGGATCGCGAAGACGCCTTCGGTCTCCGCGATCGGACGGCAGACCAGGATCAGATCGGCGCCGGCTTCGAGCGCGGCGGCGGCCCGCTCCTCCAGTCCGCCGATCCCGTGCAGCGCCTCCATTTGCAGGTCGTCGGTCGCCACCACACCGGCAAAGCCGAGTTGCTGCCGCAGAATCCCATTGACCACCGCTGGGGAGAGACTCGCCGGGCGGGCCGGATCGATCCACGGAACCATCACGTGGGCGAGCATGATCATCGGGATACCCGCGGCAATCGCCGCCACGAAGGGTTGGAGATGGACGTCGAAGAGACTGCGCCGGCGGACCGGGCTGACCGGGAGTTCGAAATGCGAATCCTCGCGGACGTTGCCGTGACCCGGAAAATGCTTGCCGCAAGGCACCACGCCACCGCGCCGCAGTCCGCGCATGAAAGCGAGGCTGTAGCGCGTCACCGCCTTGGCGGTCGTCCCGAAGGCGCGATCGCCGATCACCTGGTTCGCGGGATTCGTCAGGACGTCGAGTACCGGCGCGAAATCGATCACGACCCCGGACGCCCGGAGCTCGCGCGCCATCGACGCCGCCAGCCCCTCGACCTCAGCCGGTGTATGCTTCCGGCTTAGCGTCCGGGCCGCGTCGAGGTGCATGAACGGAGGGCCGAAGCGCACGACCCGCCCACCCTCCTGGTCGACGGCGATGAGCGGCGCCGGTTCGCACGCGCGATGAATCTCAGCGCACAGAGCGGTGAGCTGCTCCCGACTTTCGTAATTGCGCTTGAAGAGGATCACCGCGCCCGGCGCGAAGCGCTGGAAGGCGCGCCGCTCGCCCGGCGACAGCCGCGTTCCTGCGACCCCGACGCAAATCAGCTGACCGCACAACTCCGCGCCAGTCACGGCCGGCGCCTATCGCCAGGGAACTTTAGTACAAGTGATTTGTCATTCTGAACGGAGTCTGCGGAGTGAAGAATCCCGGGATTCTTCGTTGCGCTCAGAATGACAATATGAGGCTCTTGCAGAGCTTCCCTAGAGTCCAATAGACAGGTTCCGCGGCGTCAGCTCCGCTCGCGCATCGTGACGAATTCTTCGGCGGCGGTCGGATGGATCCCGATAGTCGCGTCAAACTGCGCCTTGGTCGCGCCGCATTTGATCGCGATCGCGATCCCCTGAATGATCTCGCCGGCGTCGGGCCCGATCATGTGCGCGCCCACCACCCGGCCGCTTTGCTGCTCGACCACCAGCTTCATCAGCGCCCGCTCGTCGCGCCCGGTGAGCGTATGTTTGAGCGGCTTGAAACCGGAGCGGTAGACCTCGACCGCGCCATAGCGGGCGCGCGCGTCGGCTTCGGTCAGGCCGACCGTTGCGATCGGCGGCTGGCTGAAGACGGCCGACGCGATATTTTCGTAGTCCAGCGTGCGCGGCCGTCCGCCGAACAAGGAATCGGCGAGGGCGTGCCCTTCCGCGATCGCCACCGGCGTCAGATTCTTGCGGTTCGTCAGATCGCCGATCGCGTAGATCTGCGGCACCGACGTCTGCCAGTGCTCATCGACGATCACCGCGCCGCGCGCGTCGAGCGCGACACCCGCGTCTTCGAGGCCGAAACCCTGTGACTTCGGATGACGTCCCGTGGCGAACAGCACCAGATTCGCCGCGACTTCGGTGCCGTCAGTCAGGGTCGCACGCAGCTCCTCTGCGTTGATCCGTTCGAGCCGCGCGACGTTGGTTTCGAGCCGGAGATCGAAACCACGCTTGCGCATCTCGTCCGCCAACGCGATACGCAAGTCGTCGTCAAAGCCACGCAGCATCTGTGCGCCGCGATGGACCAGCGTGACCTGCGCACCGAGTCCCTTGAAAATCCCGGCGAACTCGACCGCGATATAGCCGCCACCAACAATTACGACGCGCCGCGGCAACTGCGTAAGGTGGAACGCCTCGTTCGACGTGACCCCCAGCTCGGCGCCGGGAACTTCGGGCTTGGTCGGCCAACTGCCGGTGGCGACCAGGATATTTTCGGCGGTGATGCGCCGCCCCGCGATCGCGACGGTATGCGGTCCGACGATTGCGGCATGGCCACGGATAATTTCCGCGCCGGCATTGGTCAGGAGCCGCTCATAGATGCCGTTGAGCCGGGCGATTTCCCGGTCCTTGTTGGCGATCAGCTTCGCCCAGTCAAAAACGGGCTGGCCGAATTCCCAACCGAAGCCAGCCGCTTCCTCACCGAGTTCGCCGAACTCGGAAGCATAGACCAGCAGCTTCTTCGGGATACAGCCGACGTTGACGCAGGTACCGCCGAGATAAAGCTCTTCGGCAACGGCCACCCTGGCGCCATGCGTCGCGGCGATCCGGCTCGCGCGAACACCGCCCGAGCCCGCACCGATCACGAAGAGATCGAGGTCGTAGCGAGGTGCCATCGGGCTAATCAGTTCGCCTTGTTGCTCGCCTGCTGCGCGGCCGGCGCCGAGCCCTTCGCGAGCTCTTCATCGATCACCGCGTCAAATTTGTCCGCGGATTGCGCGCCGGTCAGCTCACGGCCATTGATAAAGAAAGTGGGTGTGCCACTGACCCCGAGCGCCTGACCTTGAGCCTGATCGGCCTTGATTGCCGCGTCGGGTTCCTGCTTGTCGAAGCAGGCCGCGAATTTCTTGTTATCCAGCCCGAGCTTGGCCGCCTTGGCCTTCAAGTCCGCGACCGCCAGTTTCGATTGATCCTGAAAGAGCGCGTCGTGATATTGCCAGAACTTGTCCTGCTCGCCGGCACAGCGGGCGGCTCGTGCCGCGTCCATGGCATGCTCGTGGAAGCCGAGAGGAAAATCCTCGTAGACCAATTTGATGCGGTCGCCGTATTTGTCGCGAACAGCTTTGATGTTGGGTTCGGCGGCTCGGCAATAGGGACATTGAAAGTCGGAGAACTCGACCACCGTCACCGCGGCATCCTTGCCGCCGGTCCATGGTTGGTTGTCGCTGTCGACCTTGAAGCGCGGCGGCGTCAGCATCACGTTGACCTTGCTCGCACTCCGCAGCTTGGTCATCAGGTCGTCCGCATTCTTGCGTGCGCGCGTACGTTCGAGCATCGCGATAATGCGCGGCTTGAGCTGGTCGAAGGTCTGGCCCTTGGTCTGCGCGTCGATCTGAGCCTTGTGATCGTCATAGAACTTGCGCGCGTCGGCGTCGGTGATCTTGCTCTGATCGCCTTGCCCGGCCAGGTACTGCTCGCGCGATACGCCCGCTTTCTTCGCCGCCTGATCGACCAGGTAGTCATTGACCAGCTTGTCGAGCGACTGTTTGCGCAAGTCGTAAAGTTGCGTCGGGCTGACTCCGCGCATGATCGCGTCGTCGACGTCCTTCTTCGTTATCTGATGGTCGCCGACGGTAGCGAAAACGGCGCTATCGTCATCGTTCTGATCCGCCTGCGCAATCCCGGTTGGCCCCGCCGCCAAGGCCACGGTTAGCGTGGCGAGAATCGCGGCCCGCAGGATTGCGCCCATCCATTCATGCCGCATTGAATAACCTTCGACTTTCATCCAGTATCCTCGCTGGTCGCCTGTAGCAAACCGCACTTATACTACCACGTCGACCCAAGGCGCCGCGATGCTCAAACATTGAGGCCTACTAACATGTTTTCCGCCGCTTAACGCAGTGCGCGGAAGGCCCACGCTGGCGTAGTGAGGCTCGGCGAACGGAGCGAGCAGGCGAGGTCTTGGCTTTGACCGCGCCTCCGGTGGGTGGACGAGTCCGCGAGGCACAGCCAAAGTAATGACTTGGCCGCCCCCTGGAGCTGCGTCAAGAATCAGACGTTCGCGGGCGAGAACTCAAATGGCGTTATTTTGCGCCGTACGACCCAGCCATTCCGCACTCGGCTTGACGCTCCGGCGCAGCGTCTTGCGATCGACCGCGATCAGCCCGAACTTCGGCCCGTAGCCGAATAACCATTCGAAATTGTCCAGCAACGACCAGTAAAAGTAGCCGCGCACATCGATCCCATCACGCAGG
Source organism: Binataceae bacterium (SeqCode) (assembly GCA_052145175.1). Taxonomy (GTDB): domain Bacteria; phylum Desulfobacterota; class Binatia; order Binatales; family Binataceae; genus JAJPHI01. The sequence continues at coordinate 67,456 of JBKQPD010000047.1, forward strand.
CAACTGGCGACGCCCGCCAGCGCTCCCTCGATGAACGCGATCCGCTGGCCGTCGTCATCGGTCGCGATCCCGTTTTCCGTGACGATGAGCGGCACTTGCGCCCTTTCGCTCGCATGGCGCAATGTCGTCGCGAGCGCCTCGGGCGCGATTTCGTAGCCCATCTGGGTCAGCTCGACATTACCATTCGGCGGCAACAGCCCGCCCGGCCCGACCCGCTGGCGCGTATAGCACTGGACGCCGAGAAAATCGTCGGAGCGCGCGGCCTCGAGGAAAATCTCCTCCGACTTCAAACGCAACTCATCGGCCAGCGTCTCGCCGCCCGGCTCGACGTGCCATTCCCGGAGCGCGAGCGTCATCCCGACCGGAAAATTGCCCGGCCCGGCCCGCAGCGCCTGCGCGCCCCGCCGATGAGCGTCGAGCAGAACGCGATACGACGCCCCACGCACGCAGAAGGGAAAGCTGGAGAAGCGCTCCGGCGCAACCCCCAGCCGATGGGCCGCCGCCGCGCGCCACGGCGCGGCCAGAATCGCGTCATCCTGATGCAGGAAACCCCACTGTTGCAGCAGGATGGCCAGATTGAGTTCATTGACGGTGCAGGCCACGCCGATTAGATCGCCCAGATGGTCGACGACCTTCTCGCAGTAGCGGCTGAAAAGGCGCGCCGTCTCCGGCTCTTCCCATCCGCCGCGTGCCGCAATCCACTGCGGTGAGGTAAAATGATGGAGCGTGACGACCGGCTCGACCCCATGTTCGCGACATGAAGCCAGCATCCGGCGGTAGTGATCGAGTTCCGCCAGCGAAAACTCCCCCTCTTCCGGCTCGATCCGCGCCCACTCGAGCGAGAACCGGTACGCATTGAGGCCGAGCGCCGCCAGCAACCGGATATCCTCGTCGTACCGATGGTAGTGATCGCAGGCGTCGCCCGATGATTCGGTGTAGATACTGCCCTCGACGTGTTCGAGCAGCCACGAGTCACAATTGATATTGCCGCCTTCGACCTGATGGGCAGCGGTCGCGGCGCCCCACAAAAACCCCCCGGGAAATCTCATCTCGCCGTTTGTATCCTGCTAAGGAACCTCTGCACAAGCCTTATCCTGTCGTTAGCGCGGTGAAGAATCCCGCATTACGCGATCATGCATAAGAGGCCGCTAGATTCTTCGCTGCGCAGACTCCGCTCAGAATGACAAAAAGGACCTTATAGTTACAATAAGTAGCAGTGTCATCCTGAGCCGGCGAGCATCGCGAGCCGTGTCGAAGGACCTACGCGAAGCGATTCTAAAGATTCACTTGTGCAGCGCTTCCCTAACTGTCAGGCCCCCAGTTTAACTGCTGACCGCCGCACTCCGCCAGCCGCCGCCATCACGCCTTCGAGCATGGCCGGGAGCTCGAAAATGGCGCGATTTTCGGTTGCCCGGATACGACTCCGGAACGCCGCCAGATGCTCCGGGTCGAGCACCCGCGCGATGGCCTGGTCGATCGCGCCAAAAGACTTCAGCACGACACCCACCCCCTGCCGCAGAATCCAATCGGTGTTGAAGCGTTCGTGCACCATCGTCAGCGCATTGCGCTCCACGATTATCGGCAGTCCCATCACGAGGGCTTCACTGATGCTGCCGGGACCCGGCTTGCCGACAAAGAAATCCGCCAGCCGCATAAAACGGGGAATCGCGCTGGTGAAACCCTCGATATGATGGGGATACGGCAGGTCCAGCGCGGCCAACCGCTCGCGCAGCTCCTGATTTCGTCCACAGAGAAAAATGAGCTGCGTCTTGAGTCCCGCGTCGGCGACCCGCTCGGCGATCAGCTCCATGCGGCGCGAACCAAAGCCACCGAACATCACCAGCCCGACGGGTTGTTCGGGATCAAGCCCAAGCGCGCGCCGCGCCGTGATGCGGGAATCGGTTGGCGGCTCATAGAATTCGGGACGCACGATCATGCCCGAGGTCCGCAAGATCAGCTCAGGCGGCAGACCGGCGGCCAGGGCCTGCTGCGTCGCCGCGGCGCTGCCGCAAATCACGAACTGCTCCTGCCGCTCGATCCAGAAGTGCGGCGGATAGTCGGCGAGGTCGGTCAGAATCGTGGCCATCGGCGTCGCCGGCCGCCCCAGACTCGTATCCGCGCCCCGCAGGCCCTCGAAAATGGCGCGGTTGAAATGCGGGATCAACGACACTACCAGGTCGGGCCGGCGCGCGGCCCAATGCGCGGTGAGCACGGGAACCATCTTCGGATGCAGCCGGCGGACCAGCAGGTGCAGGATCCGGAGCATCGCGCCGCTACCCGCGGTCAGGTTCGACTTGAGCAGTCCGTTATAGAAACCCTCGACCCGCACACCGGTCAGCCGCTGAATGAAATCCAGCGGTTCGAGGACGTCGCGCAAATTGACCAGCGTGACCTGCCACGCCGGATGTTGCCGGGCGAGCATTGCGCCGAGCGCGCTCGCCGCCGCGCGATGACCCCCGCCCGCATCGATGTAGATCAGGTCAACCCGTGGTGCGGACTTCAAGCCCGCGTCGCACCGCGTCACGACGCTATCCCCGTGCGCATGATACTGTCCTCCACGTCGTAGCCCGCCGGATCCCAGCGGAGCAGTTGCAGTGATCCGTCCCAGTTCTCGACCAGGGCCGTGCGGCTCTCGACCCAATCGCCGTCGTTGATGTACCAGACGGGACCGATCAGGCGCTGTTCGGGACGATGAATATGGCCGCAGATGATCCCGTCGGCCCTGCGTTCGTGCACGGCTTCAAAGATCGCGCGGTCGTCGAAGTCGGTCAGATACTGGACGGCGCGCCTCACGCGGTAGCGCAAAAACGCCGCGAGCGAGCGTGATCGTTGGCGCCGCTCGTCCCAGTTACGGCCGTACCATTCATGGATCCACTGCGCCATCGCATAGCCCTGACCGGTCTGCCAAAAGCGCCCGGCGGCCAGCGCCCGATCAAACTGATGGCCGTGGATGACCAGCATCCGGCGTCCCTCGCCCGTGCGATAGATCAGCTCCGGTTCGGCGAAGGTAAAGCCCAGCAGCTCTTCCGCGAGCTCGGCGCTCATGTCGTGATTGCCGGGGAGCAGCACGACGCGCGTCCCGCGCCGCGCCCAGGCCCGAAACTCCTCGGCGACCGCGGTCTGCGCCGCGCTCCAGTACCAGGCGGAACCGCGATTCCAGCCGTCGACGATATCCCCCACCAGAAAGAGGGTTTCCGCTTCGTGATGGAGCAGGAAATCGAGTAGTGCTTCGGCCTGGCAATGGTGCGTGCCGAGATGGAGATCGGAAATCCAGATGGATCGATACGACTTGACGTCGCCGCCGCGCCGCCGGATCGCGCTGTGGATCGGATCAGGTCCCGCGCGCCGTATACCTTCTAATCGCAGTAGCTCTCCCACTTCCATGAGGACACCTCATCACCGCCGCCAACCAGTTCGGAGAACCAACCGTCGACAGTATGACCTCTTGTCCTGCGAGCTTAAAGATAAACTTTGAATAACTGACTAGGGTTAAATGAACTTCTGACTAAAACTCACTTTATGACGCTATCGAACAAGGCCCGCCCGCGCGTCGTGCATCTCTCACCGGAACCGCGCCGGCAAGCGCGCCTGTGAGTATCCGGCGGAAGGACATAGTAAAATAGACATAATAAAGTCACAGTTTATTAATATTTCCTTAACGGAACTCCGGTTTGCTTTCATGCCCGCGTGCGCCACTCTGGGCAGCGGCCGCTCTTGTCGGCCAAAAGCTGCTCCGGAGGGATGTATGAAGTCAGGCTTGATGGTACGAGCGCGCGCGGCCGGAAAGATCGCCGCTTTTGCTCTCGCATTGGCGGGGTTGGTGAGCTTCACCAGCTCCCTCAACGCCGCGGATAGCGGCGAGTCGGTCACCCTGCAAGGGACGGGAGCAACTTTCCCGGCGCCGCTCTATGAGCGCTGGTTCGCCGAATTCAACAAGCTGCATCCCAATGTTCAAATCAACTATCAAGCCCTCGGTAGCGGCGCCGGAATCAAGCAATTCCAGCAGAATCTGGTCAATTTCGGCGCGAGCGACGCGGCGATGACCGACGCGGAGATGGCTGCGGTCAAGGACGGGGTCGTGCTGCTGCCGATGACGGCCGGGAGTATCGTCCTCGCCTACAATCTTCCCGACGCGCCGGCCGAAGTTAAGTTGTCGCGCGAAGCCTACGTCGGAATGTTTCTCGGCAAGATTACCCAGTGGGACGATCCAATAATTGCGAAGGCTAATCCGGACGCGAAATTGCCGGCCACCAAGATCACCATCGTCACGCGGTCCGACGGCAGCGGTACGACCTTCGCGTTTACCACTCACCTGACCGGGATCAGCGACGCGTGGAAGGCCGGTCCCGGCGCCGGGAAAGCGGTCAACTTTCCGGTGGGGGTCGCGGGCAAGGGCAATCCGGGCGTGACGGCCTTGATCAAGCAGACCCCGGGCGCGATCGGCTATGTTGAGTACGGCTACGCTAAGCAGACCGGGATGCCGATGGCGACGCTCGAAAACAAGGCGGGCAAGTTCATCCAGCCGACCCTCGCCAGTGGCCAGGCGGCCCTCGCCAGCATGACGCTGCCACCGAATCTCCGCGCGTGGATTCCTGACCCCGCGGGCGACGGCTCCTACCCGATCGTTACCTATACCTGGCTCCTCTGCTACAAAAAGTATCAGGATCCCCAGATCGGCAATACTTTGAAGTCGCTGGTGCAGTTCGGCCTGGATCAGGGCCAGGGCTTCAGCGAGGAGCTCGGCTACATTCCGCTACCCGCCAACGTGATTGCGGACGACAAGAAGGCGCTCGACCAAATTTCATGAGTGCTAGTGCACCGGATTCAGCATCAGCCGCGGTCGGGCAATCCATACCGGCTATCGCCCGGCCGCCGTCTTCCGGCGAGTTAATTTGGGACCGGCTGTTTCGCCGATCGACATTCGCGATCGCCACCTTCACGGTGCTGCTGACCGTATATGTCGTCTACAGTATCGCCCGGGTCGCGACGCCCGCGATTCACAGCTACGGCTGGGCCTTCATGTCGGGTCAGACGTGGGATGCGAATCGGAACGAGTACGGTATCCTGCCGGCCATCGCGGGCACGCTCTACAGTTCTTTCCTGGGTCTGATTGTCGGCACGCTCTTCGGACTCGCGATCGCGATCTTTCTCAGCGAGCGTTTCCTCGCATTGGCGCTCGAAAGCGTTGTGAAAATGCTGGGTCTCGAGGGGCAGGGCCTGTGGGCCAAGCTGCCCGACCGCATCGAGAATCTGCTCAGGACAATCATCGAGCTGTTGGCCGCAATTCCCAGCGTGGTTTACGGCCTGTGGGGCATCTTCGTGGTTATTCCGATGGTCCGGCCGCCGGCGAACTGGCTGCACGACCATCTGGGATGGATTCCAATTTTCGGCACCTCGCTGAGCGGTCCCGGCCTGCTGCCCGCTTCGATCGTCCTCGCGATCATGGTGCTGCCCACCATCTCGGCAATTTCGCGTGATGCACTGATCGCGGTACCGCCGAAGATCCGCGAGGCCGCCTTCGGGCTCGGCGCCACGCGCTGGGAGGCAATCCTGGCGGTCTTCATCCCCACCGCCGCGACCGGTATTCTGGGCGCGATTCTGCTCGGCTTCGGGCGCGCCCTCGGCGAGACGATGGCGCTCGCGATGCTCGCCGGCAATGCCAACGTGCTAAGCTGGTCGCTTTTTTCGCCGGCCAACACGCTCGCCGCGCTGCTCGCGAACCATTTCCCCGAAGCCGGAACAGACGAGGTCGGGGCCTTAATGTATGCCGCGCTGGTGTTGCTCGCGATTACGCTAATCGTGAATATTCTGGGCACGCTGATTCTGCAGCGCGCCAACGCCGAACTGGAAGGACTGCGCTGATGAGTCCAGCGGATAGCTCGACGCGCCCGACGGTGGAGGTCGACCTTCCACAGCTCGAGCGATCGCTGCGTCAACCGCGCCTGCTCTTCAGTTACGTGATGAGTCTGCTGACCGGCGCGGCAACGATTGCGGCGATGTTCCCGCTTTTTTCCGTGCTCTACCTGTTGATAAAGCGCGGCGGCGCGACGCTTAGTCTGGCCACCCTGAGCGGGCTTCCGCCCGCCGCGATGACGGTCGGCGGCGGCTTTGGCAACGCTATCGTCGGCACCGTGATTATTGTGCTGATCGCGACCCTCATCAGCGTACCAATCGGAATACTCGCGGCAATCTACACGGCCGAATTCGGTCCGGAGACCAGAATCACCCAAGCGGTGCGTTTCGCCGCCAAAGTTCTGACCGGGCTCCCCTCGATCTTGGCCGGGGTCTTCGCTTTCGCCGCCGTGGTGCTGACGACCGGCGGCTTCTCGGCCCCGGCGGGCGGCGTCGCGCTCGCGTTGCTGATGGTACCGACGGTTTTGCTGACCGCCGAAGACGCCATCAAGCGGGTCCCGCATCGCATGCGTGAGGCGGCGATCGGGATGGGGGCGACGCGAAGCCAGGTGGTCATCCGGGTCGTGTTGCCGACCGCGGTCCCCGGCATACTTACGGGAATTATGCTCGCAATCGCGCGGGCGGTGGGGGAGACTGCTCCCCTGCTCTTCACCTCGCTGTTCAGCGAATTCTGGATCAGCCGCAGCAGCCCGCTGTTTCTCCCCAAGGGGATGGGTGACCTGATGAAGCCGACGCCCTCGCTCGCCGTGTTGATCTACAACTTTTCCGGGTCGCCCTTTGACAATCAGCTCGCGCTGGCGTGGTCGGCCGCTTTGGTGCTAGTAATAATGGTCCTCGTGATAAACATAGCTGGCCAAGTCTTGGCCACGCACTACAACAAATAAGGGAAAATTTAATGGCGGCGTTACCGGTAACGACCAACGCGGCCGATCAGAATACCATGATCGACTGCCAAATTTCGGAGTTGCATTACGGCAAGTTCAAGGCCCTGCGCGATGTCGCCCTGAAGATCAAGCGGGGCACCATTACCGCCTTCATCGGCCCCTCCGGATGCGGCAAGAGCACGGCTTTGCGCTGTCTCAACCGCATGAACGACCTGGTCAGAGGGTTCCGCTTCAAGGGGCACGTTCTCTTTCGGGGTCAGGATATCTATGCCAGCAAGGTTGATCCCGTCTCGGTGCGCCGACACATCGGGATGGTCTTCCAGCAGCCCAATCCCTTCGCGATGAGCGTTTTCCGGAATGTAGGTTTCGGACTTCGCCTCAACCGCTACAAAGGCAACCACGCGCAGAAAGTCGAGCACGCGCTCCGTGGCGCGGCACTGTGGGACGAGGTCAAGGACAAGCTCAATTCGAGCGGATTGTCGCTGTCCGGCGGCCAGCAGCAGCGTCTGTGCATTGCGCGCGCTATCGCGACCGAACCCGCGGTGCTGCTGATGGACGAACCGTGCTCCGCGCTCGATCCGATCGCAACGCACCGGATCGAAGAGCTGATGCAGGAGTTGAAACAGAAGTATACGATTGCGATCGTCACCCATAACCTGCAACAGGCAAAGCGGGTGGCGGATAAGACCTGTTTCCTTTACGTCGACACCTCGGCTGGCGGGCGGACGGGTTATATGGTCGAATATGGTGACACCGCCCAGATTTTCGACGATCCTCAGGCGCCCGAAACCCAACGATACATTCGCGGCGAATTCAGTTGATTGCGCGTGTGACGCTCGCCGCGCTAAGTCAACCGGAACGACGCGGAGGAGAAAATCATGTCAGAGTTGGACGATTTCAATCAGGGCGTAATCAAAGAGTTCCGGGCGAATCAGGGCAAGGTCGGCGGGCAGATGGCCGGGATGCCGGTGCTGCTGCTGACCATGACCGGCGCCAAAACCGGCCGTACGCTGACCCGGCCGCTGGTCTATACGCGCGACGGCGATCGCATTGTGATTATCGCCTCGTTCGCGGGCGCGCCACACAATCCACCTTGGTACCATAATCTCGTCGCCAACCCGGTCGCGACGGTCGAGGTGGGGGCCGAGAAGTTTCAGGTGCGCGCGAGCGTCACGTCAGGCGAGGAGCGCCAACGTCTGTTTGATCGGCAAGCGGAACAGATGGCGATCTTTCGCGACTATCAGAAGAAGACGACGCGCCAGATCCCGGTGCTCGTACTCACCCGAACCAATTAGCTAGAACGCCGGGCGGGAGCCGGTCGGACAGCCGTCGGCTCTCGCCCAGGCGCCATGCTAGCTGGCGCTCGTCAGGTCGGTGTTGATTCCGTTGACCAGCGAGTTGATATCGTTGCCCATCGTCTGATAGGTGACGAAGACCACGATCGCAACCGCAGCGAGGATAAGGGCGTACTCGGTCATGGTCTGCCCCTTGGCCAAGGCGCGAGTGCGCTCGCACAACTTCAAATAAATTGTTGCAAACTTGCTCATAATGTCTCCCTTAAGACAACTAAAAGTATCGCCACTGGTGAAAACGCAAGCGTTATGCCATCAGGAGCAAGTTTGGCGGTATGCGATGATTATTTGACTTTTATCAACACCGTTAATTCTTAGTGTAGTTTATGGGGACAGTCTTGCTTGACGCGTGTGGCACATATTCCACACTCGGACACGACTCACCTGTTCATTTATGAGCGCTGGTAAAGTTCGCTTAGGTCGTCCCTGAGATGGATGAAGCTTTGTATCGCAAAAACATGCTAAAAGATAGCATTATTTGCCCATCTCGCACCTTCGTGGTTGCTGATGTCAAGCTGTGGTAATAAATCATTTTTGCACTGCGAAACTTTTTGATGCAGAATACGTCTAACCTTATTGTAAAGGGTCTCTATGACCTTATCTACAACGTGCCCGAAATTCTGCACGCGGTGCCGGGTGCCTGTCAGCCGCAGGCGATTGGAGCCCTGATGGGCCTTTATCTCGACTTCTATGATACCCTTCTGCGAGCCAAGCGCGACGGCAAGAGCCGCCCGCCGCGGGTGGCGCGCGAGGTCCGTGTGAACATCGAGACCGAGATGGCGGGGACGCGCATCCAGACCATCTTTGATTCGCCGCTTGCATCACGGATATGGCGCGAGTTCGAAGCGGCTTGCCGGCGGTTGGATCGCGCCAAACCCCCAACGTCGTGAACGGCCACCCTGGGCGCCTTCAACCGCACGTCTGAGCCCGATCGCCCGTTCATTTATGAGCGCTGGTCGAGCTGCTATATTTCTTTCCTGACGTATTTCTTACGGCGACTTTTCACAGCGTAGAGTCCCCGGGTTGAACCGTGCGAGAGTGGCGGAATGGCAGACGCGCTGGACTTAGGATCCAGTGCCGCAAGGCGTGGGGGTTCAAGTCCCCCCTCTCGCAATCCTTTGATTTCCTACACTTTTGACAAAAAGAAGCCCGGTATAACCTGAGCCAACCCGGATTTCCGATTCCAAGATTTCCGCCACGCCGCTGCGTCCATGCTGCTCGCCCACAACCAGATCGGCACGACGATGAACATCCACGCGCACATCATGCCGACCGCGATGCGCGAGACCGCGAATAACCAACGCCGTTCTGGGACCCAGCCAGAGCGCGAGGGTGTCGCCTTCGAGGATCGCCGGCATCGCAGGACTTGGGGCTCGTGTTCCCGCGTGAGGATGGCTCACCGATCGAGCGGAAATTGACTTGCCGGGCCTGCTCGGTCCGCCGCGCCGTCCAAGTAAACGTCCATTAGGTCTCGCAGCGGACTGGCGGGTGCTTGAAACCGGGCGGATGCCACCAGGTATCCGCCCGGTTCGTGTCAGCTGGCCGCCGAGAGGTCAACATTGATCCCGTTGACCACTGAATTGATGTCGTTGCCCATCGTGTTGTACGTGACGAACACGACGACCGCGATTGCTGCCATGATCAGAGCGTATTCCGTCATCGTCTGACCCCTGCTCAGGTATCGACGGCGCTCGCGGAGTTTAAGGTACGTTGTAGCAAAGATATTCAAACAGTCTCCTTTTGTGAGCTATAAAGCTTACGACATCTCAAGAATGGCAAATATCGGGCCATAGTGGGCAGTTTTATCCATAATAGCGTCAGTTACTTCCTGATAATCTAAATTGAGCTTGACTCAATGTCTTCCCCGTTCAAAGTTGATACACTATTGTTCAAAAAGGGCGTCTGGACCTGGCCGCCATCAACGACCCGAAGAACGACGGTCCCGTGTTGCCAGTCAATCTTCGGACGGAACCGAGGCTGCCGCCGAGCCGGCGGTCGGGCGGTCCGGGCGCGGGATAGGGATTGAAGATGGTGTCGGTCCTCCACCTTTTCTTCTCCATCGACGCCAGCGGTCGATAGCTTCAAAATTGAAGCGCCAGTCGGTCCCGATCCGGAAGCCCCGGCAGTTTGCCGCGGCGGAAAAGCTTGTAGATCGTCGACGGATGCACGCGCAAATACGACGACAATTCCCGCACCGTCATGACGCCCGGCATTGCATACTTCGGTTCCGGCATGTGGGTCTTCTCCCAATATCGCGTGTAGGCAAAACATAGACACCGCGCGCCGTCTTTGGCCATCATTGATGAGGTCGACGATTAGGAAAAACGTATTAGCGCGTCAAGAGGCACGTCTACCTAGAGAAATAACGTTGCCATTCGCGCAGCACCGGGCTTGAATCTAGCTATGCAACGCGCCCGCATCGATTACGAGGCCATGGTGAGATCTTGCATTGCACCGATGGGACTATTCCCTCAGATCGGCTGTCAAGGAATCGGGCCGCAGACGGTTTTTCATCCCGATGGCGCGACTTTGGCCGCGGCGCCGTCCGCGAGCCTGAGCCAGCCAGCGCCGGTGGAGGTCGCGGTCACAACCGGTCAGGCTGCCACGAGCCGGGGCGCCATCTATACCGGCACGACACACGATTCTGCCGATGATATGCCGAGCAAGTGATAGCACTTCCGATACTGCTCGCTCTCTATTTCCTACCAACGCTCGTCGCAGCGATGCGCCATCATCACAACGCGGGTTCAATCTTCGTCCTCAATTTGTTCCTTGGCTGGACCGGCCTCGTCTGGATAATTTCGCTCGCTAAGGCCTGTAGTCACGTTCGGCGACCATACCTCCCGGTTTCGGGCGCGGCTGTGGTCTACGCGCGAGTGCGAACTGTAGAGCGGCTCGATTCAAGCTGGGACGAAGCCTTTGACAGGTTCATCGATTGGTTCAATCAAAGCTCGCTCAAGGTGCGTTGGGCGATCCTATCCGCAACTCTCGTGGCTCTCCTCGTAGTGGTCGTCGCCGCCACTTTTCAACGATGAGCACCGACGAAAGACCGAATTCTGACAGCCACGTCGACGAATTGAGGCGCACAACGGCGAACAAACACTACGGATTATTGCGAATTTCTTACGGCGGCGAACCAGCGCGAACACAATTCCTTAAACTTAGGATCCAGTGCCGCAAGGCGTGGGGGTTCAAGTCCCCCCTCTCGCATCCCTCACCCGCACCTTATTTATCGAGCACTTGCGACGATTGACGCCACCTCGGCTGTCACCGAAGCGGGCGCACCAGCGCCCGCATTTCCTCCAACAGCGCTGCGTTGCGGGCGGGGCGGTTATGCGATTCTATGTGCTGCGTGAGCTCGCCGGTCGGTACCGTCACCCTTCGCAATTCAAGCGCGGTATTGCTGCTACTATGCGGGATAGCATCGGCCTTGTGCGCCAGCGCGGCACGCGCCGACCCTGCTCCGCGATCGTACGTTGGTGACTTCATCGGGAATGGCGCGGAGCCGGAAAATTATCTCAGCGTGTCGGGTAGCGTCGATCGCGGCCAAAACGCCGACTCGCTATATCTCGAAAAAACCATTTCGCCCGCTTCCAGCTTCTCAATCTTTGCCGGCTACCAGCGTTTCGAGCAGGAAGAGGAGACCACGACGTCGAGCAATCTCGACCTCGCCTACAAGCGCGAATTCATCTCGCTGCCTGACCACGAATTCCTCTGCTCGATCTATCCCGCAATCGAACTCCCGCTTGGTAACCGCAGCAAAGGATCGGAGTCTCACGCGCGCGCCGGCGTCGATTTGCTTTGGCAGAAAGGGTTCGACGATTTATTCGACTCTTTACGGCTGCTGCGGCCCGCCGGCCTCGAGGGCGATTGGGGATGGCAAAGCAAAGTGACCGGCGTCCGCGACGATCTGACCACCGCCGACCTCGAGCTGGAGTATTCGCTCGGCTACCTGGACGCCAACATCGCTCCCACTGCCGTACCTCGCGCGTTGCGCGATCTCACCCCGCATCTCGACTTCGATTATGGGCAATACCTGGACGGGCATCGCAATTCGCCCGCACCTGAATTCGAACTGACACCCGCCGTCGCCTGGCTCGATTCAACCTTCGAGCTGAATCTCGGCGTCCAGGTCGCCCTCAACCGCTCCTCGTCGGGGACCGGCGCCGTCGCCTTCGTCTGGTTGCTGGGCGTCTCCTACGACCAAATCGTGCCGGCACTTGGATGGAGCCCGTTTCACTGATCGACGCGGCATTACGGCTCTTGAATGATCTGTCTAGTCTGACTAGATTGAACCGCATGAACTGGCAACTTCAAGAAGCCAAGGCGCGTTTCAGCGAGCTGATCGAACGTACTCTCAAAGAGGGGCCGCAGACCGTGACCCGGCACGGCAAAGCTGTGGCCGTCGTGATTCCCGACGATGAGTACCGTCGCCTGCGCACCGGAGGTAAGAACCTCAAGGCGCTACTCGCCGCGGCGCCCCTGCGAGGCGTTGAGATTACACGTTCGCGGGACACTGGGCGAAAGGTTGATCTCGAATGTACCTGATCGAGACCAACATAATTGCGGAGGTGCGCAAGGGCCGTCTATGTGATCCACAGGTCGCCGAATGGTATCGGCAGGTCCGTGATGAAGAATTGTTCCTGAGTGTCCTCGTTATTGGCGAAATACGTCAAGGAATCGAGCGCCTGAAGCCGCGCAATGCGCGTCGCGCTCGCACGCTCGAGCAATGGCTTGAAGAACTGATGCAGTCTTTCGGCGAGCGCGTATTGCCGGTGGACGAGAGGGTCGCGCAAAACTGGGGACGTTTGAATGCCCTGGATACTTTTCCAGTCGTGGATTCCCTATTGGCGGCAACAGCCGAAGCGCACGAGCTTATCCTGGTGACGCGCAATCTAAAGGACATTGAACGAAGCGGCGTTCGGTGTCTGAATCCCTTCGAATCAGAGGGCTGAACGAGGATCACTCGGGCTTCACCCCACGTTTCTGAGCAGTTCGCTGCCTCGTCGACGCTAAAGAGGTTTCGCTCACAGAATCCGCTTACGGCCAGCCGGCGCCGGCGACCGCAACTCCCATCGTGTCGATTCGCGCGCTCTTGCGCTCGCGGCATTCCTCAGGATGGATGCTGTCGGCGAAGAGCACGAAGAGCGTCTTGCGCGACGCACCGCCAAGCGCGCATGCGATGGGCATCGAGTCGCACTTGAGACGATCGGTCACCGCCCCACCCTGCTTGACCCGGAGCAACTCCTTGTTGAGCGGCGACGCCACCCAGATCGCATTCTCGGCGTCGAGCGCGATCCGGTCCGGGACACCCTCGCCCAGGTCCGCGAAGAGCCGGCGGTTGCTCAGTCCGCCGTCGCCGGCGACATCGAACGCCGTCAGCCGATGGCCCATCGATTCGCCGACGATCAGGGTCTTGCCGTCCGGCGTCACCACCGTGCCGTTGGGGAAGTCCAGCCCGTCCGCGACCACCCGCGCACTGCCGTCGGGATTCACCATCACGAGTTCCGCCGGCTTCTTGGGCGCGTCGGAGAGCAGGTCGTAGCCGAAGTTGCCGACGTAGGCGCGGCCCGCGCCGTCGACCACCATATCGTTGCAGTGGAAGGACGCCAGCCCGCTGATATCGGCGTGCACCTTGAGTTGACCGCCTTCCAGACGGAGCAGCTTCCGGTCGGTCATCGAGACGATCAGCAGACGGCCGTCGGGCAGCCAGCCGAGGCCGGACGGCCAGGCCGCCACTTCGGTGACCACCTGCTGCCGGCCGTTGAGATCGACCGTGCATACGGTGTGCGCGTGCATGTCGGAGAACCAGAGCTTGCCATCATGCCAGCGCGGACCTTCGGGGAAGATCAAACCTTTAAGTAACGGTTTAAGTTCGTTCATGGCGTCCTCCCGCCCTATTCCAGGGCGCCTTGCGCGCGCAGTGCCGCGACCTGTTCCGCCGTATAACCGAGCAGTCCGATGAGCACCTCGTCGGTATGCTGCCCGATGAGCGGCGCGGCGGCGCGGACCTCGGTCGGTGTGCGACTCATCTTCCAGGGTACGCCGGCATGTTGCCGCGTCCCTACTTCGGGGTGTTCCTTGTAGACCCAGTAGCCGCGCTCCCGCAGATGCGGATCTTCATCCGCGAGGTATTTGTTATCCGCGACGACCGCGGCCGGTACACCCGCGTGCTGCAAGGCGTCGGCGACGTCGGCCGCCCGCTGCGTTCCGGTCCACGCGTTGATAATCGCTTCAAGCTCGTCCTCGTTGGCCTTGCGCGCCTGCAGGGTCGCGAACTTCGGATCACTCACGAATTCCGCAAGGCCCATCGCGCGCGCGAGGCGGCTCCAATCGAGGTCGTCGTTACAGGCGATCGCGACGAACTGGTCAACCGTAAGACCCAGAATCTTCTCGGGCCGGTCGAGACACTTGAAAACCCCGTGCGGCGCCATCATGGGGTCCGCATTGCCGATTCGTTCGGGCTCCCGGCCGTTGAAGGTGTATTCGAGGATCCCCTCCGGCAGCAGCCCCATCGCGCATTCCCACTGGCTCATGTCGATATATTGGCCCTCGCCGGTTTTTTTGCGATGGAACAGTGCGGCGAGGAGCGCGAACGCCCCGTGCACGCCGGCGTTGGGGTCGGCGTAGCTGAAACCGGAATGCATCGGCGGCCAGCCCTTGTAGCCGGTCAACGCCGACAGACCTGAGAGCGGCACCTGCGCCGGACCGTAGGCGATATAGTCGCGATAAGGACCCGTATCGCCATAGCCGGAAAGCGTGATCATGATGATGTCGGGCTTGACCTTCTTCAGCACTTCATAACCGAAGCCCATCTTATCCATCACGCCGTGGGCGAAATTGTTGACCACGACGTCGCTCTTGGCGACCAGCTTGAGCGCCACGTCATGCGCCGCCGGATCCTTGAAATTGAGCGAGAGCGAGCGCTTGCCCTGGTTATACTGGTTGAAATAGCCGGAGCGGTTGAGCCCGCCGGGCTTGCCTTCGGGCCAGGGCGGGATGACGCGCGTGATACACGGCCGGGTGCGCGTTTCGATCCTGACGACGTCGGCCCCCATATGGGCGAGTTGGAGCGTGCAGTAGGGTCCGGCCCAGACCCAGGTGAAGTCCGCGACGCGAATACCGTCGAGCGGGAGTTTGGGCATCAGATGACCCCCGTGCGTTTGAATTCGGCCAGCCGCGCGGCGCCGAGGCCGAGCCGCTGCCCGTAGATTTCGTCGTTATGTTGACCGAGCACCGGGGCGGGCCGCCGGATTTCCCACGGCGTCGCGCCGAATTTGAGCGGAGCGCCGGGATATTTGAAGGTGCCCGCGACCGGATGCGCGATCTCGACGAAAAAGCCGCGCGCCTGCAAATGCTCGGAATTGAGCAGGTCGCCCATCGTCGAAACCGGGGCGAAGGGGACGCGCTTCGCCTGTACCTTGCGGTAAAGGTCCAGCACGGTCTGTTGCGAGACCCACTCTTCAAGGAAGATTTTGAGCGCCTCCCAGTTATCGGCGCGCTTCAAGCGATCGTTGAAGATCTCCTCGTCGGCCCACTCGGGATTACCCATCACCTCGACAAAGCCGCGCCACTGATGCTCTTCCACGCAGCAGAGGTAAATCCAGCCGTCCTTGCATTGCATCGCTTCGAGCGGCTGGATCGGTTTACGGCCGAGCCGGGTGGCGATAAGCCCCATGTACGGCCAATACTCGAAAAACAGTTCGAGCTGCGCCGCCAGCGATTCCAGGATCGACACGTCGACCTCTTGCCCCTCGCCGTCGCGCATCGCCGCCATCACCGCGCCCATCGTGGCGACCGCCCCGTGCACGCCGCCCTGAAAGCCGGATTGATTGCCGAAGGTCTTGAGCGGCGGCATCTCCGGATGGTCCATGCCACCCCCGTTGATCGCGCAGATTCCGCCTGCGCACCACAGCGTCAGGTCCTCGGCGCGCCAGTCGCGGCGCGGACCGGTCAGCCCGTACGGGGTAATCGCGGTCATCACCAGCCGCGGATTGACCTTGCGCATCCGCGCGAAGTTGAAGCCGATGCGATCCATGTCGGACGCCGCGACGTTGTGGATCAAAACGTCGGCGTCGGCCGCGAGCTTCTCGAGCAGCTCCATCCCGGCGGGCTGGGCGAGATCCAGCGTAACGCCCAGTTTGTTCGCATTGAGGTAAAGAAAAAGGCCGCTTTTCTCGGGATGCGGCACGTCACCGGGAAATGGTCCCCGGGTGCGCGCCCGGTCACCCACGACCGGCCGTTCGACCTTGATCACTTCCGCTCCCAGGTCGGCCATCAGCTTGGCCGCATAGGGCGCGGATACCATCTCGCCGACCTCGATAATCTTGAGCGTGGATAATGCGCCAGCCATCGGTACTCCGGAATGATTTGTTGGGCTCGGAATCTTCGCGAGATGTTTCAGGGCACGACTTTGCGGAACGGCCGCACTTCGAACCGGGTGAAGACGCCCTGCACGGTGTAGGGGTCGTTGCGGATAAACGCCTCGGCGTCGGCTTCACTCTCCATGTCAACGATCATCAGGCTGCCGGCGCCGTCGGTAAACGGACCACCGATGACCAAACGGCCCTGTTCAAGCAAAGGTTTAAGATTTTCCAGATGGGCCGGACGGACGCTTGGCCGCAGCCGCGCGCCGTCGGGTCCGTCATAACCAATGATTACAAAGAGCATTCCTGTCCGCGCCTTCCTCGAGCAAAGCTCTCTTGATTAGGGGCGAAGCTAGCACGGGTCCGGCGCGATACTCCAGCCATGCGATTGCGGCTCCCCCTTGCTGTCATTCCCGCGCGTCTGGCTTGTCTGGCGCGCGAGGAATCCCGGAATCCGGGACCCTTCGCGCGGCAGCCACGCGCGAGGGTGACAGACAAAAAGGGCAGTGCATAAGGAGTGGGTTAAGCTGACCACCACCGCATCTTCATCAGCACTTCACAGAACTCGTAAGACGCCGTAATGCGCTGCACCTATCGTAGCGGTGTCTCTATGAAAGCCGACGACGAAAACCAGCAAGCGGCGAATCGCGGCGCCAAGGGGCGTGCGCGGCAGCGTTGTATCGGATGTGGTCACGTCTTCCCGACCGCGAATGTGATGGCTTCGACGATCGGCCTCTGCCCGGAATGCTCGCTACGGTCGCCCTACGGCTGGCGTACAGTCTACGACCGCGAACGCCAGATCGGCCAAATCCCCGCCAACCTCGCGCCCGCGCGTTAAACGCGATTTCCCCCGGAATTGCGAGTGGCCGCCTCTACCACACCGGCGCGCGGGCGCGCTCTCGCCTACTGGGCGGCTCAACGCTTGCCGCGCTCATACACCTCGAAATAGTCGCCTTTGAATATACGCGAGGCGTTGGCGAAGGCGCCCTGAAATTCAGCCCCCGGCCAGTTAGTGACAGGATTCTCAAGTTCCGGGATGGTGGGAATTACAATTACCTCCGCCGAGCGCAACTCCTGAACCTTCTGTTGGATTTCGCTTCCGGTCGCCACGCCGGGCACGATAAACGCCCCGACCGGCTTGCGCAGCCAGGGAAACAGCACCTCCGCACCACCGTCCCACGTGAAGATCGCCGGGTTCTCGTCCTTGACTATCGCAGTAACGCGATTCCATTCGACCAGCTCGGCCGGCGCGACGAACAACCCGGCGGTCGCGCTACTCTGCGTCATCGTTTTCCAGGCCACGATCGACGATTTGAACGTTCCGTAGTTCCCGCAGGCGGCGAGAATACATAGACCCCATACAAGTCTTCGGTTGGCAAGGGTCCAGGCGGCTGTTGCCGCCACACCCATCACGAGGATGTAGGCATAATATGTCCACGAAGCCGGAGCGCCGTAGAAACATACCAGAAACCCGAGATGCAATAGCGCACAGGAAAGCACGATTTCATAGTTGGCCGGGGCTTGCCGGCCGTTTTGCAGGCTTCGCCAACCTGTCAGCGCCGTCGCGCCAAACAGATAGAACGTGGCGCACAGCAGAAACGTTACTGGGGTACCGATGTAGTAGGCCGGGCGCATGCCCGGAAAGTAAAACACTCCACGTGCAATCCCACTCCATCCGTAATGCAGTACCCGATATCCCTGTGCACCAGCCAGAGGTATCAAGCTTCTGACCAGCGCGATCCAGCCGAAGGTAATGCCCAGCAGTAAGGCCAAGCCTAGCCCGGTACAAATCGCCGGCAGGAAAGCGCGCACGAGCCCGGCGATTGCAGGCTTGCCCTGAGGACGCCGATCGACGATGACAAAAAACAGCAGGACCAAACCATACAGGTAGCCCATGACCGGCTTGGTGAAACACGCCGCCGTGGCCCAAGCCAGGGCCTGCTCCCGTTTGCCGCGCGCCTGCAACAATAAACCCGCCGACAACAGCGCCGGTTCGAGAGCGTGAGGCAGATCGGCTCCCAGCGCCAGGATAAACGGGAAGCTGAGCAAGAGTAACGCGCGCCCCGCCGCCTTGTTCACGAGATTCGCGAATCTGGCTACCGCTACGGTAAATAGCAGCGCGCAGGGAAAACTAAGCATTAGAAACGAAGCTGGACTGGCATTTACGCTACGGAACCAAAGTTCCTGAAGCAGCAGAGGCAAAAGGCCATATTGCCAGCCGAAGCCGGTAACCGGCGTGGCGCCCCGTTGCACAAGATAATGGGCGACCAGGTATCCGCCCCAATCCCAGAACGCGAACTTGTTGAAATTGAATAGGAGCGGCCACTCCAGAAGATACAGACCACCGAGTTCCGTGATCAACAGCGCTATAACGAAACGAGCAGGAAACCGCTTGCTATTGGCGAATAGCTTGACGAAGCTGCGCGAATTTTGCGCGGCGGTGAGTTCTGTCCGCGGAAATACGCTGGTTTCCCCTGGTTTCCTCGACACTGCGTCAAGCGCACCCTACCAGTGCAGCTCTTCGTACATCAACTCGCCGGTCGTGAAACGCTCGCGCCGCAGGGCGCGCGCATCGAGCGCCCCATACGAGCCGGTCGCGATCAGGTCACCGAGCGCCTGCCCGACGGCGTACGATTGCATCACGCCGTGGGCGCTGAAGGAGTGCGCCTCATACACGCGCTCGCGCGCGAGCCCGACGATCCCGCTGCGATCCGGCGTCATCTCGTAGAGCCCCGCCCAGCCGTCGAGGAAGCGCAGCCGCTCGAAGCAACTGGCCCGCGCGTACATCCGCGGCCAGACCTCGCGCTGGAAGAACGCCTCGCCTTCGAATTTGAACGAATAGCCCGGCGGCTCCTCCGGCGGCGAGTAGCCGGCCAGGATGTGCGGCCCTTCGTTATGGAAATAGGCGCCCGATGTGTCGAAAATCATGCCGTAGGACTCGAGCGTCGTGACCCGGCTATCGACGAGACAGATCTGGCGGCGCACGGCCTGGGTGGGACTATCGAGACCGACCATCCTGAGGACGTTGGGCGCCCACGCCCCGACCGTAATCGCCACCGCATCCGCGCTTAGCTCGACCAGCCGGCCGCGGCCCGCCTCGCCAGCGCCGTCCTGCGTCAGCATCCGGGTGAGTTGCCCGTCGCTCAACGCGGCGTCGGACCGCCAGCAGAAGAGCCGCGCCGCGGGACCACCGGGGTCGATTGCGTAGACGTAGGTGCCGTCGACCAGCGCGACGCCGCGTTCGCGCGCCCGGCCGCGGTAATGCATCTTCAGCAGATTCGAATTGATAAAACCGTCGCCCGCGGAGAAGGTCGCCCCGGCAATCCTGTCGAGGTTATCGATCTCGGGTACGCGCTTGGTAACTTCGGCGGGGGTCAAGGCTTCGATCGGATGGTCGAGCTCGTGCTGCAGGGGCAGCGTCTTCAGGGCCTCGGCCCAACGCACATCGTCGTAGAGTATGAGGTAGCCTTTTTGGCGAAAGCCGATCTCCGCGCGAATCGATTCGTAATAGCGAATCGACGCCCGGCACAGCGAGATATTGACCGGCTGCCACCAGGTCGCGCGCACGCCCCCCGCGTTGCGTTCGCTGGAACTCAGTCTCCCGCTCAGGTCGACGTCGATCAGCGCGGCCTTGAGTCCGCGCTCCGCCAGCGCCATCGCGAGCGAGCTGCCGACGATTCCGCCGCCGACGATCGCGACATCATAGCGTTCCTGCAACGGATTCATGCTTCTTTCGCCCCGCTTCACCCGCATTGAGCGCGCTTGAATCGCGCCTTCCCTTGATGCGTGTACGTGTCGAATTGTCCGTCTTGGATATGGTTAGCGTCGCATCAAGCCAGGTTCGATGCAAACGGCGGATCTGCTCCCGCGCTCGCACAACGACTTACGCCGCTTAACTCGGAGTCAGCGGGGTGAAATCGTGCCGTAGCCCTTCAGATCGAGCAGAAAATAGGTTGTGCCAATCAGGAGCAGGATCAGAAGCGCGACGATATCGCGCGGGCGCATCCGGTAGGCGCCGAGGGTGGTCGGCACCGCGCCCATCCCGAACCCTCGTGCTTCGAGCGCCATCGCCATGTTGTTGACGCGCCGGAGCGCCCCCATGAAGACGGGAATCATCGCCGGCACATAGCGGCGCATCCGTTGCAGCAGATTGCCCTGATTGAAGTCGTAGCCGCGGAGGCTTTGCGCCTGCACGACGGTGAGCGCCGCGTCCATGAAGAGCGGCACGAGCCGAAAAGCGAGACTCATCGCGAACGCGACCCGATAGGGCACGCGCAGGCCCACCAGGCTGGTGGTGAAGTCCTCGATCGTCGTGGTCGAAAGAAACAGGATCGACGCGGCGAGCAGCTCGGCGAGCTTCATCCCCTTGCCCAGCCCGAACAGGATCGACGGGCGGCTCAGATGGATGATCCAGAGATTGACGATCGGCGGCCCCTGCCGATAGACGACCATCCATTCGATCATGGTCGGCGGAATCATCAGAAAGATGAACCAGCGAAAGGCGTAGAAGTTCGGCCAGGCGCCGCTCGTCTGGGCAAGAATCATCATCAACAAAGCAAGCGGAAGTAGCGCGAGCGGCTGGTCGACCCAAAAAACCGACCAGAACATGACGAACAGCGCGAACAGCTTCACGACAGGATGAAGTCGATGGACGACGCTGCCGCGGTCGAGGTAGAGCGAGGTCAGCATCGCGAGCCGTCCCGGAGCGCGGCCTTGCGCGCCTTCATCGCCGCGACAAACTCCGCGACGTTCAGGGCGGAGAGTCCGAAACGTCGCGCAAGGAGCGTGACCTCCGGCGGCCGGAAGGAGGATTCGCGGATCAGCTCGAATTGCGCAAAGAAGTCGCGCACCGGGCCGTCGAAGAGCACCCTGCCCTTGCGCATCAGGACGACCCGTCGCGCGTACTCCGCGACCAGCCACGGCGTATGCGTGATAACCACGATCGCGATCCCGTTGCGATTCAGCTCGCTCACCAGCGCCATCATCCGGCGCTGCTCGCGATAATCGAGCCCGGTCGTCGGCTCATCGAGGATCAAAAGACGCGGGCGCAGTGCGAGGATACTCGCGACGGCGAGCCGCTGACGCTCCCCCCTGCTCAGGACGAAGGGGTCGCGATCGCGTGCGTGGTCGAGATTGACCGCGTGCAGCACCTCGTCAGTACGGCGCGCGACTTCGTCCGGGTCGAGACCGAAGTTGCGCGGCCCGAAGGCGACTTCTTCGACGACCGTCGAGGCGAAGATCTGATGATCGGGATTCTGGAAGACGTAGCCCACTTCGCGCGCGCTCTCGGCCGTGGTGAGGTTCGCGCGATCGCGTCCGGCGAGCAGTATCCGGCCCTTGGACGGCTTCAGGAGACCGGTCAACTGCTTGGCCAGGGTCGTCTTGCCCGAGCCGTTCTGACCGACGATCGCAACGAACTCGCCCGCCGCCAGCTTGAGATCGATCGTATCGAGGACCGGCCGCCCCGGCGCGTAGGCGAAGCTCAACCCGTGCGTCTCGACCAACGTCGGCGCGGCGGGCGTCGCCGGCCCAACCACTGCAGTAGCCGCGATCGCGACGGCCGGCGCGGGATCGAAGCCGGCCGCGAGCAAGCTCCTTTCCGCCGCATCGACGCCCACTGCGCGCTCGTCAACGGCGAGCATCGCGAGCGCGCGATTCAGGTCGGGGGGACGCACCCCGCACTCTTCGAGGAGATCGAAGCGGGTCAACAGTTCGTGCGGCGGCCCTTGCGCGACGATCTCGCCGTCACGCATCAGGAGAAGCCGGTCGCATTCGCGCAACTCCTCCGCTTCATGCTCGATCACGACGAGCGCGAGCCCTTGCCCACGCAAGCTGTGGATCAGTGCGAGCACTTCGGCGCGGCCTTCGGGATCGAGATCGGTGGTCGGTTCGTCGAACACGATCAGTTGCGGACGCAGCGCGAGCACGGCCGCGATCGCGAGCCGCTGCTTCTCGCCGCCCGACAGCGAGGTCGGGTCGCGGCTCTCGAATCCGGCCAGCCCGACCGCCGCCAGCGCCGGCCCGACCCGGGCCACGATCTCGTCGCGCGGCATCCCGACCTGCTGCATCGCAAAGGCGACTTCCAGCCCAGCGTTGGTCGCGAAGAGCTGGGCCTCGAAATCCTGGAAGACCATCCCGACCGTCGGCGCAAGGTCGCAGACCGGGGTGTCGTCCACGCGCCGGCCGCCGATCCGCACCACGCCACGGAAATCACCGTCCTCGAAAGCGGGCACCAGCCGGTTCAGGCATTTCGCGAGCGTCGATTTGCCCGCCGCTGAAGCGCCCATGATCCCGACCATCTCGCCGGGCCTGAGCGTCAGATCGATTCCGCGGAGGGCCGGTTCCGTCGTGCCGCGATAGGTGAATTCGACGCGCTCGACCGTCGCCACCGGATGCTCGGAATCGTACGGGTTCACAGCAGCAGCATCCCGATATACGCAACGATCACCGACGGGCTGACCACGACCGCGATCGCGCGATTGTACGGCGTATGGGCGTAGGTTGCCGGCAGAAAATGGGGCGCCCAATAGCCGAGCGAAATCAGATTGCCGCTCAACCAGGCCGCCGACTCGCCCCCGAGCAGCATCGCAAGCCCCGCGACCCGGGTCGACTTGCGGCGCGGCCGCACCTCGGGCATCACGTCGCGATAGAGCAGATGGGCCGCGCGCACGCGCGGGTAGACTGCCGCCAGAATCAATGGCGAGAGCACCGCCGCGGCCAGCATATTGTTGAAGATGATCACGTTGCCGAGCA
>JBKQPD010000048.1:0-4008 GCA_052145175.1 Binataceae bacterium (SeqCode)
ACCATCGCGGCCGGGAGTGACCGCGCCGCGATCCCAACGACGACTTGCGGCCTCTCGGCTCCAGCGGAGCCTTAGCGCCGGAGCATTACCCGCCGATCTGATACATCGAACGCTCGCGCGTCGAGCGGCCTTCGAGCAGATGGTGGCCGGTCGGCTTGTTGCGGACCGCGCGCACCAGGATCGACGCGATCGTGCCGATCCGGTCCCCGCCACTGCTCTCGCGCAACGCCTTGCGCACGTCCAGTTCGTCGTCGTTAAGCAGGCAGAGATGGAATTTGCCGTCAGCCGTAAGACGCATCCGGTTACAGGAGCCGCAATAGGGCTCGCTCACGGGGCTGATGAAGCCCACCACGCCCTTCGCCCCCGCGAGCCGGTAATTACGTGCTTCGTCGGACGCGCTCGCGGCGGCCAGCTCCGCCAGCGGACCGAGAACGGTCTCGATCCGCCGCCGGGTCTCGATATTCGACACGTAGCGCTTGATCGACAGCGTCGCGCACTCGCCACCGCCGAGCGGCATCAGCTCGATAAAACGTACATGCCAATCACGCTCGAGCGTGAGCCGCGCCAGGTCGACGACCTCCGCCTCGTTATAGCCGGCTGTCACGACGGCGTTGAGCTTGATCGGCACCAGCCCGGCAGCTTGGGCGGCCATGATCCCGTCCCAGACTTTGGCGAAGCTGCCCCAGCGCATCTGGCGTTCGACGGTCGCTGGATTGAGGCTGTCCAGATGCACGTTGATACGGGTCAGGCCGGCGGCCTTCAGCGGACCCACCAACCGCGGGAGCAGCAGCCCGTTGGTGGTCAGTGCGAGATCGTCCACGCCCTCGACCCGCTTGAGCCGTTCGACGATTTCGAGCAGGTCCGCGCGCAGGGTCGGCTCCCCGCCGGTCAGCCGGAATTTATGAAAACCGACGCTCACGGCGGCCCGCGCAACATCTTCGATCTCGGCAGGGGTTAGCAACTCGGCCTTTGGCAGAAACTGCAGACCCTCAAGCGGCATGCAGTAGACACAGCGCAGGTTGCAATTATCGATCAGCGAGATCCGCAGGTAGTCGATATTACGATTAAAAGAGTCTAACGGCATTTTTCCGCTGGCGCGTCCGCGATCCGCCGCGAAGTGGTCAAGAGCGTCGTTTAGTTCGTGCAATTACGATTCAAAGCATTATTGTAATCGGTTGAGCCCCGCGTGTTCAACGTTCCGCGCCGGATCGATCAGACGGGCGGGGGCGGGCGTCCGGCGGCGAGGGCGGATGGTCCAAAACATGCTTCGCTTCGATATGGTGAACTGGTAAACTCACGAGGATCAACGAGCAACGTTTAACAGGGGGATCCGCCCATCATCTGGGGCGGCAAGATTCGCGCTAGTTTCGCAAGGACCCGGCCGGGAAGATCTGCCTGGAATGAAGCAGCCAGCGGCTAGTTTCCGCTATCGACTTTTTAGCGCGCTCGCGCGGCTGGATGAACGGCGTCCGTGGTACGTCCTCGCGGCGGCGATCGCGCTGGCCGTCGTTTGCGTATGGTACACGAGGGCGCGGCTTGAATTCCGCACCGGTCAGGACGATCTTATCAGCGCCGACTCGCGCGACAGCCGCAACTACCTGCGTTACACGCGCGAGTTTCCTGATCTCGACGGCGTGATCGTGGTGATTCCGACCGACCCCTCCGAGACCCAGGCCGAACAGTTCGCCGACAGCCTGGCCAAGCGGCTCAACGCCGACAAGGTCAACGTCAAGAGCGTCTTCTACCGCATCGACCCCGGACTGATGGGCGATCGGGCGCTGCTCTACCTCGACACGAGCGACCTCAAGTCGTTGGCCACGCGAATCTCGACCAGCCTGCCGATCCTGCGCGCATATGCCACCGATCCGCATCTGGTCAACCTGTTCGGCGGCGCAAATCGGATGCTCGACGCGGCCGCGTCCTCCCATATAAAGGGCTCCCCTCCCCTGGATTTCAGCCTGCTCGACCCGGTACTGACCGGTATGCTGGCCGGCCCTTCCGCCGCGCCGTCCTCGCCCTGGAGCGCGCTGATACCGGATGAGGATCAGAGCCGTTCAATCCGCGATACCTATCTGTCGTCGAGCAATGGCAAATATCTGCTGATGCATGTTGCGCCGGGCGCGGGTGCGGACAACGGCCCCGACCCGGTCGAGGCGATCGAGGCCCATCTGGCCGCAGTACACGCGTTTCTGCCGCAGGTCGCAGCCGGTATCACGGGCGGCCCGGCGCTGGCCTATGCGGAAGAGAGCACCACCCGGCATGACATGATGCTGGGCTCGATTATCGCGGTAATCGGCCTGACTTTACTGCTCGTGATTCCGTTTCGCGGCGTGGTCGAACCGTTTTTCTCGATAGTCGCCTTGCTGGTCGGGGTCGCCTGGTCCTTCGGCTTCACCACGCTGGTCGTGGGCCATCTGAACCTGCTTTCCGCCGTCTTCACCAGCGTGCTCGCCGGTATCGGGATCAATTTTCCCATCCATCTGATGGCGCGTTACGACGAGGCGCGGCGGCGGGGGCTCCAGATGCCGGAGGCGCTCGAACTCGCGGTGGTCAACACGGGCACCGGGGTCTTCGCGTCGGCCTGTATCATGGCGCTCGCCTTCCTGATGCCGATGTTCACCGACTTCCGCGGAATCGCGGAGCTGGGCGAGATTTCGGCGGCCGGTCTGTTCCTCTGCCTGATCTCGGCGATACTGGTCTTTCCCGCCCTGATCGCCCTGCGCGACCGCCGCGCCGGCAAGCGACCGCCGTTCAGGATTTCGCTGGCGCCGGGACGTTCGACGCTCGAGAAGCTGTTCGCGCGTCCGGGCTGGATTACCGGTCTTACGGTCGCGGCGACACTCGCGGCCAGCGTGCTGATTCGCGGCGTGACTTTCGATCAGGACGTCTTGCGGTTGCAGGCGAGCGACGCCGAGGCCGTCCGCTTCGAGAATGTCCTGTTGCGCGATTCCGGCCGGTCGTCGTGGTTCGCGGTGGCGCTGGCGAGCTCGCAAAAAATCGCGGACCGCAAAGCGGCCGCCTTCCGCAAGTTGGCCGAAGTCTCCGACGTCGAAACGATCGCGACCTACCTGCCCGACGATCAGGACGCCAAGCGCGCGCTACTGGCACAGCTACGCGGCGAACTCGCGGGCGTCGCGATTCGACCCCTCGCTCATCCGGGCGCGCCTGGCGCCCTGCTCCGCGAGCTCGAACAGCTCGACGCGCGGCTGACGGCGTTCGCGCCCCTCGATTCTTCCGGCGGTGCATCGAAGACCCGTGACCTGGTCGCGTCGGCGATCACGCGCCTCCAGGTCAACCCGGCGGCGTTCGCCGGTTACGAGCGGCGCCTCGCGAGCGACCTCGACACCCGGCTGACGCAGCTCAAGGGGCTGCTCGCCCCCGCCCCGGTAACTGAGCAAAATCTGCCGCAAGTGATGCGCGACCGCTTTATCGGCGCCTCCGGCATGTATCTCGTGCAGATCTATCCGAAGGGCGACGTCTGGGCGGACGCCGCGCTGGAACGCTTCGTCAAGGCGCTGCGCACAGTTGACCGCGACGTCACCGGGCCGCCGGTGCAGACCTACACGCTCGCCACGGTGATGCGCCTCGGCTACGAGCGCGCGGCGATTCTGGCGCTGATCGCGGTCTTCATTTTCGTCTTCGCGGACTTCCGCAACCTGCGCGATGCTCTGCTCGCGACCGTTCCGCTGGTCTTCGGCGGCGCCTGGCTGCTCGAAGCGATGGCCGCGCTGGGATGGGACTTCAACCTGGCCAACCTGTTCGCCGTGCCAATCATAATCGGGATGGGCGTCGATAACGGCGTCAACATGATCTACCGCTGGCGCGAGGAGCAGGACAAATCGTCGCTGATTCTGACCAAGGCGGTCGGCAAGTCGGTGACTATCTGCTCGCTGACCACGATCGCGGCCTTTGCCGCACTGATTCCCGCAAACCATCGCGGGATTTCGAGTCTCGGCTGGGTGCTGACCTTGGGCGTGAGCTTTATTCTGCTGGCGACCCTGATCGTGC
>JBKQPD010000049.1:0-14629 GCA_052145175.1 Binataceae bacterium (SeqCode)
CGCCGGTCGTGCCGCAGGTAGTGGAAGCTCAGCAGCAGCCGCACGTTGGTGCGGCCGGTCAGGGGCGCGACCGGCGCCGGCTCAAGCCGGGCTGACGGCTCGGTCCCGAAGATCAGATCCCACAGCGGCGAGGTGACCCCCAGGTAGCGGTCCGGGGCGCCCCGATGGTGCCGCATATGACGCGTATGCAGATAGCGCTCGGATGCGTTCCGGGGTCGGCAAAAGTGGATCCGGTAGTGGACCGCCTCGTAGAGCGCGAATCCGCTGACCATCCCGCTGAGCAGGATAATCGCCGGGGACCAGCCCAAGACGATTAGCGCGGCCGTCCAGACGGCGGCCACCGGGAGCCAGGCGCCGATCGTGAACACGGCGTGGGGATCGCGATGATGCACCTGATGGAGCGCGGCGCTGGTTCCGCCCAGGGTGTGGCCGAGCCAGCCGTGGATTACGTACTCGGCAAAGGTCCAGGCGAACAGGCCAAGGACAAAAAGCGCGACGGCTTCGATCATAGCCGGATTCTAGCGCCCCCCGCCCGACAATCCAGCCCCGGCCGGCCTGGTGCCCTCAGGTTAAGGAATCAGGTGGCGGGTATGATCCAGCCGCGTCGCGATATTGTTATCTTGGCCGGATTTCTGTTGTAGTATGAAGGAGGAATTGGGTCGGCGGCCCCGGCGCGCCTGCAGGCTCGGGCGTTTGAATTTCAGAGCTTCAATATCGTCTGAAAGCTAAAGGGATTATTCGTACGCGGTCAAGACTGACCGCGCGCAAGGCTATCCAGGAGGGATGCATGGGCAAGACGGTCGCCGCAATCGCGGGCGGCGTGGCAGTGGGAATCGTAGTTGCGTTCGCCAGTGCGGGCGCTTTCCAGTTTCCATGGGGTTCGGACGCCGCTCAGCAAGGCGCGCCGGGGGCGCCGGCGCCCGCGGCGCAGGCCGCGCAAACGCATCAGCCGGCCCCGGCCAACGCCCCTGAGCCGTATGAGGCGCGGCAGGGCTCGATCGCGATGCCCTCGTGGGCGCCGATGGTCAAGAAGGTGATGCCGACGGTCGTGAATGTCGCGATCACCCAGGAAGTCAAAGCGGGTGGATCCGGCGAGGGGGACGAAGATAGCCCCGGCGGCGGACAAGACCAACCAGGCCCGGGTTCCGGAGGCGGCGGTGGCGGGGGCGGCAGTCCGTTTGGACCCGGCAATCCGTTCGGCGGTGGTGGCGGCCCCGGCGGGGGCGATCCGTTCGAACAGTTCCGGCACTTTTTCGGTCAGATCCCGCATAACTTCAAGGAACACGGGATCGGCTCGGGTGTTATCGTTTCGCCCGACGGGTATATCCTGACCAACAATCACGTGGCGGGTAACGCGGACCAGATTCAGGTCACCCTGATGGACAAGCGCGAGTTCACCGCCAAAGTGATCGGCAAGGACCCCAAGACCGATCTCGCGCTGATTAAAATCGATACCAAGCAGCCGCTGCCCTTCGCCGGCCTGGGCGATTCCAGCAAGGCGGAAGTGGGCGACTGGGTGATCGCGATCGGCAGTCCCTTCAACTTCAATCTGACCGTTACCTCGGGGATTATCAGCGCCAAGGGGCGGGCGCTCGGTGGTAACTACGACGACTTTATCCAGACCGACGCGTCAATCAATCCGGGCAATTCCGGTGGGCCGCTCTTCGACACGGACGGCAAGGTGATCGGGATCAACACCGCGATCTACAGCAGCACCGGCAGTAACGCGGGTATCGGGTTCGCCATTCCGATCGATCTGGCCAAGAGCGTGATGGAGCAGCTCAAGGAGCATGGCAAGGTCGTGCGCGGCTGGCTCGGGGTCGAGATTCAGGAAGTGACGCCGGCGCTGGCCAAGTCCTTCGGGCTCGCGAATCCCAATGGCGCGCTGGTTGCGGGTGTCGACGCCACGGGCCCGGCGGGCAAGGCGGGCATTCAACGCGGCGATATCATCGTCAAATTCAATGGCGATATCGTTCACGACGAGCATGAGTTGCCCGAGATGGTCGCGCAGACCGCGCTCGGCAGTACCGTCCCGGTCGAGGTGATTCGTGACGGCAAACGTCTGACCCTGACGGCGACAATCGAGCAGCTCAAGGACGCGCAGGTCGCGAGCGCCGAGGGTGGCGAGGAGCCGGGCAGCAATTGGGGCTTGACCGTGCAGGATTTAACGCCCGAGATCGCCCAGCAGCTCGGGATCGAGAGCAGCAAGGGCGTCGTCGTGCGTAACATCAAACCGGATTCGCCGGCGGCCGACGCCGGCCTGCAGCCGGGGGACGTGATCCTCGAAGTCGACAACACGAAGGTCAGGTCGGCCGATGAATTTGCCGCGGCGGCCAAGGCCACGCAGAAGGTCAAAAAGTCGGCGCGTTTGCTGGTCCAACGGCAGAACTCGACGATCTACACGGTGATCAATTCCGAAGGCTGACCGGCCCGCGGATAGAACTGGCGAAGCGCGGATGGACGAACTCCATCCGCGCTTCCGCATCGTTACGCCGCCCGCGCCGCCCTGCAGCGCCTTAAGGCCTTGGTGTAAGACAGGCGCAACTTGGCTTAAAACACGCGCAAACATGTCAATGAGGAATTCAGCAGCGTCGGCGCGCGTCGAGTAGAGCATTCCGAGAAGCAAGTCACGGAGGTTCCGTGCCAGACTCAAAGCTTGAACTACGGCAGCGAATTCGCTTCGCGTTGACACAACAGGCTGCTCTAAACCGGCATCACGAATTCGAACATCTTGTGCGTCAAATTGCGCGGCTCCGCATAGCTTCGAATGTCGTGCCGGCAACGGGGCCTGTCGCAGGATGGGGCGATCAAGGGCGTGATTTTGAGACCTTTCGCTCATACATCACAAACTCGCCCATAGCAGACTCAACGTTCGTTGCCCTGGTAGCCAACAAAAGACTAGTTTTCGCTTGCTCTCTGCAGCAAAGTATAGAGCCCAAGATTAGGCAGGACGTCAAAACGATCATCGATTCTGGGGAGCGGATTGATTGCATCTACTATTTCTGCGAGGCGGATCTTCCTGTCGGTAAACGCCATGCACTGCAAGATTGGGCCACCTCGTCACATCATGTTGACCTCGAGATTCTCGATGGTCAGGCGCTTTCCGAGCAACTCACGGATCACGATGTCTGGTGGATCGCGGAAGAATATCTATCTATTCCCGCCGATGTTTTCCCACGAGATTTCGCTCAAGGAGACCGGTACTCAGCCCTCCACATAAGATGGCTAGAGGACAACCGAGTACCCTATACGTTCGCTGACTTCGTCGAGATCGATGCTGGTCTTCGACACGCGATGTACGAGAAAGGTTGTCGCGCGGATCTTATGCCCTGGCTCGGCAAAATAAGGGAGCTTCTGAGGGAAGGCTGTCCGGAAGCAATGAGACGAAAGGTTCAGTACGAAATCGCAGTTGTGGCCCTGAGAGGATTGAACAATCTATCCGCTGAAGCCGAGCTTGTTGCTGAATTCCTTGTGGGCCTGCACTCTGGTTTATCGCCTGCGGAGTTGCAGGACGCGACAGTTCTTCTGACGTATTGTGCCACGGCCGCCAGACTGGGGCACTTCAATTGTGACTCGGCCGAGATTGTCCAATGGGCATTGACTTTGAGCAGTTTGCTGGATCAAGCGATCGAGCATGCGCCAGGCAGCAACTCGTTATGTGATCTACTGCTGAGCCGTGCTCAAACCTGCGTCATACCGCTTCGCGACGCAAAA
Source organism: Binataceae bacterium (SeqCode) (assembly GCA_052145175.1). Lineage (GTDB taxonomy): Bacteria > Desulfobacterota > Binatia > Binatales > Binataceae > JAJPHI01. The sequence goes on from JBKQPD010000049.1 coordinate 3,715, forward strand.
TGGACTGCAAAGCCCGAGCAAATGCTCGACTACTGGGGCCGCATGCTGGACATCCTGCCGGAAGCCCCTTTATTTCCTCTTGAGCACTTCGCTGACATCATAACGAAACTGACGCCCTTCCTCGTGCACGATCCCAGGTATCCCGGGATCACAGAGAGAGTTGACGGGCTGCTCGAGCAGCGCTCCAGCGGCTTTGTTGCAGCGGGCAAGTGCTTGGATCGGGCAAAATCTCTTTCTCAAGGCGGTCATTTCCTGAAAGCGCTGCAGCAACTCCAGCGTGCGAAGGTCAAATGGTTCGCTGCGGAAACACTTCCGAAAGCGCTGTTAGCGATGCTACACACAGCTGAATGCTACCAGCACCTGAAGCTATATTACGCAGCAAAATACTATGCTGCTGGTGTGGTATATATTTTGTTCCGAGAGACGGACCCGGGTTTGAAAAAGTTCCTTCCGCGCACCGCTTTCTACCTTTGCGGTGCCTGTTACGCCGGTGGCGCATGTCTTTCATACATGGAAGTGCTCCACTTGGCATTGCTTTTTCAGCAAACTTACACGCCCGACCCATTTGACTTCGAAAAGCACCAGGTTTTACGAGAGCAACTCGCGCAGGTAGCGGTCCTAAGATCAGTCACTCGCAGCTTGGCTCCCGGTGTTCTACCCGCTCTCGACCGAATGGGAGAGGAATGGGAGTTGGCTGAGGATCTATGGTCAGTTGTCGCGGAAATCTCACTGCCGGGCGCGAAACCGTGGGGCAGCTTACCCTCTGACGAGATATGGCGTCGGATTCAGGCGGAAATTGGCGGACCAATCTTCAGCGATGTCGGGGCACGTCGAACGATTCCTTGGTCGGCCCTCGGGATTACTTGGACCGTCTCTTTTGCGAACACATACGAGCTCACTTTGCTGGGTGAGGAACTCGCTGCGACGCTCCAAATCATACAAGCAGATCTAGCTGAGGTCGACCTGTGCCTCTTTCCGACCACGGCAAACATAGAGCTTGAATTGACCGACCACAATAACACGGTTTTCGAAGAAGTACCGGACAATAGCGTGGCGCGATGGTTGCTACGCGTTCCCAGTAGCTGGCTTTCCCCGCAGACCAGCGGTCATACGGACGAGCGACTTAACCCGTTAACTATCGCTGCGACGATACTGGGTCAGTGCACGGCCCTGCCTCATGATAAATTCGTGGCGATTCTCGAATCGGCCTTTAAAACAGGGCTGGCTACAAAGGCTTTCAGTGTCCGACCGGCGCGCGAGTTGTTCGCTAGTATCCATTCCAAGGACGTTTTCGAAGACAGCAAGCGATCCGAAATGAGCCCGCCTGAACCGCCGGAGTGGTTCAAGATCGAACCCGCAGCCGAGTTGGCGTGGCGGGAAACTTCTGGGCCGGGGTACTCGCGCAAGAGAGCAGAGACCTTCATTCGAAACCGATATAAGAACGCCGTTCGGCCGATCCGGTTGACGCTGCCGCGGCTGACAAGGGATGCGCGCATAGGTTCAATGCTAAGAAACTTGCACGAAGAAGGTCTGCCAGACTGGCAAATCCTTAATATCATAGCGAACATGGTCACCAACTTCCGGGTTCGAAACGAAATCGGTTCGAGCAACGATGTTGAGTTAATGCGCGAGACTTTCGCAAAATGGATGTTCCACGATGAGCAACCGGCTGATCCCGCCTTCTCTAACGATTTGTTCACAGAAGAGGAAGTAAAATTCGCAAAAAATGCGGCGGTGACAGGGACCCTTCACACTTGGGATCTTATTTCAAACCTCCGAACGCCGGACTTCGTCGCAATCCGGCGGTTTCTCGATGTTCGATATCGGAACTCCTCTGACGACGTGCCTCATACGAGCTATTTCCCGAATTGGAATTAGACTTGTCGGATTCTCGCTACTTTTTAAGCGTCGCGTGCTGAGCAAAGCCCAGCGGCCAAGATGACAGCATCGCACAAGTATGACGTTCTGATCGCTGGCGCGGGGCCGGCCGGGATGGCGACGGCGCTCTACCTGCTGCGTCAGCGTCCCGCGCTCGCCGGCCGGATCGCCGCGCTCGAAAAGGGGCGTCATCCGCGCTTCAAACCTTGCGCGGGCGGCTTGATTCCCAAAACCCGCGCCGCGCTCAACGAACTCGGTCTGGCGCTGGATCCACCCGGTGTCGAGGTCTTCGGGGGTGTTGCGCGCGGCCCCGGCCGCCCGATCGATCTGGGCAGACATGCGACTCCGCTCTGCACGATCGTGCGGCGCAACGAGTTCGACGCCGGTCTGGCGCGGGCCGCCCAGGCGGCCGGGCTCGAATTGTTCGAGGAGACCCGCATCCTCGGCGTCGAGGAGGGCGACGACGGTGTCCGCGTCGCGACCGACCGCGGGAGCTTCGAGGCGGCAATCCTGGTCGGCGCCGACGGCAGCGGGAGTCGCGTCCGCCGCGAGCTCTTCGATCGCGGCAAGGCGAACGTCGGGCGCGCCCTGATGGTCGAAGTCGCGATCGATCCGCCAACCGCCCCCGAGTTCGCGCGCCGGCTCTACCGGTTCGACTTCCAGTGTGTCGCCGCGGGGATTCACGGCTATAGCTGGTCGTTTCCCTGCATGATCGACGGCCGGCCGCATCTGAACGTCGGCATCTACGATCAACACCCGCGCGAGGCAGCCGCGCCCGGCCGTCACAAACCCGCGCTGCTCGATGAACTGCGCGCCGCATTTCCGGAAGTCGTGCCGGCGCGCGACGGCGGCGTCCAGACCTTCAAGGCCTTCCCGATCCGCTGGTACGATCCCGCCGATCGTTACGCCTCGGCGCGGGTTCTTCTGGCGGGTGACGCCGCCGGGGTCGACCCGCTGATGGGCGAGGGTATCTCGTATGCCTTCGAGCATGGCAAACTCGCGGCGAGTGCGATCGTGCGCTGGCTCGATGGCGAGCGGGCGGCGTTGATTCAATATGATCGCGACCTGCGCGACGCGGCGGCGGGGCGCAAGTTGCGGCACCTCGCGGGGGCGGCGCGGCGCTTTTATGGCCCACGTCATCGGCTTTACTTTACGCTCGCGGGGCTGAGCGGTACGGCCCGGCGGATAGCCGTGGATTGGTACAACGGCGCGCATGGGGTCGACGAGCTCTCCGCCGCCGGCCTCCTACGTTTGTGGGCGGGCGCCGTTCTGTTCAGGACGGGCCTCCGGTAGTATCCGGGTCGTGACACGACGGGCGAAGGCTCCCAAGGGGCGAAGGGCAAAAGAGGCTGTTGGAGCGGGTCGGACCGCCGCACCCGCGATGTTCACACGCAGCCGCGCCGGACGCGGTCGCGGGCGCAAACTCAACCCGCTCAGTATCCTGGCGCTGGTCCTCTTGATCGCGCTGTTTCTCGCGCGACGCCTCACGTCGAACGCACCCCATAATATGAACGTTGGGGCTGGTGCGCCTTCCCAGGCGGTACCCGTTAATGGTTCCGGCGAAAAACTCACACCTGCCGACCGCCGATCACTGGATCAGGTGATCCACGACAAGGCTCATCCCTGAGATAACGAGAGACCCGCGCGCATGAGCAGTTGCGTTCTCGCTATCGACCAGGGAACGACCGGGACCACCGCGCTGGTGCTCGACCGCGGCGGCCGTATCCGCGGTCGCGCCTACCGTGAAATCCGCCAATTCTATCCGCGCCCCGGATGGGTCGAGCATGACGCCGAGGAGATTTTCCGCTCGGTGGTGGAAGCCGGCCGGGAGGCGTTGCGGGCCGCGCGGGTCAAGACGCGCGAGCTGGCTACGGTCGGGCTCGCCAATCAACGGGAAACTTTCGTGGTCTGGGAACGCGCGACGGGCCGCCCGCTCTATCGCGCGATCGTCTGGCAATGCCGCCGGAGCGCCGCGATCTGCGACGACCTGCGCCCGCGCGAAGCCGAGATCAGCACGCGCACGGGGTTGCTGGTCGATCCCTATTTCTCCGGGACCAAGCTCAAATGGCTGCTCGATCAGGATCGAACCTTGCGCCGCCGCGCGGCCCGTGGCGAGCTTTGCTTCGGCACGATCGATTGCTGGCTCATCTTCAAGCTCTCGCGCGGCGCCGCCTTCGTGACCGACTTCACCAACGCGTCGCGCACCATGCTGATGAATCTCGAGCAACGGGCCTGGGACCCGGCGATGGTCGAGCTGCTCGGCGTGCCCGATTCGATCCTGCCGCGGCTGGTTGGTTCACGCGGGCCGCTGGCTGAGGCCGCGCACGGCATGTTCGGGGATGGCCCCGCAGTGCCGATCGGCGCAGTGATCGGCGATCAGCAGGCGGCGCTCTACGGCCAGGGTTGCGTGCGCGCGGGCGAGACCAAGGTGACCTACGGCACCGGCGCGTTTCTGCTGACCCATACGGGCGCGCGGCGCGCGGAGTCGCACAACCGGCTGCTGGCGACCGCGGCGCTGGACGCCCGTGGCGCGCCGGCCTACGCGCTCGAAGGTTCGGTCTTTATCGCGGGCGCCGCGCTGCAGTGGTTGCGCGACGAGGTCGGGCTGATCGGCAAGTCCGCGGATTCGTTGGCGCTCGCGCGACAAAGCCGCGATCGCACCCAGCCGTACGTGGTGCCGGCTTTCGTCGGACTGGGCGCGCCTTACTGGGACAGTGCGGCGCGCGGCGCGATTGTCGGGCTCACGCGCGGCACGACGCGCGCGGATATCGTGCGCGCGACCCTCGACAGTATCGCCTATCAGGTGCATGACGTGATCGCGGCGATGGCGAAAGATCTCGGCCGCCCGATCCGCACGCTGCGGGCCGACGGCGGGGCCGCCGCCAACGACTATCTGATGCAATTTCAGGCGGACCTGATGGGATGTTCGATTACGCGTCCCAAGATGACCGAAACCACCGCCCTTGGCGCCGGATTGCTGGCCGGTCTCGCGGCCGGCGTCTGGCGCTCGACCGGCGAGGTGACTGCGCTGCGCAAGACCGATCGTATCTTCAGATCCGCGATGAGGCCGCGCGAACGCGCGAGCTTGCTCGCGGGATGGCATGACGCGGTTACCCGCGTGACCACGCCGCGCCAGCTTGACGTCGCCGGCTAGCTGGCCGGCTAGCTCGCAGGGTTGATCAGCGTGACGCGCAACCCCTTCGAGGTCCAGCCGACGTCGAAGCCGACCGTGTCGCCCTGTTTCAGCCGATCGAGTCCGGGCGCGCGCCCCCCGATCGGGGCGCCCACGACCTGAACAAAGGGAAACTGGAAGTGAATCTCGCGTCCGCTGTAGGAGCGAATCGTGCCGCGCCCGCGTACGCGATCAAGAAAGACAATCAGCCCGCGGTAGAAATTACCGACCAGTTGAGGCTGAGCTTCATCGCCGCTTCCCGACCCTGCCGCGGGTTCGTCGTCGTCGATTTCCCGATGACTCCCGGGTCGCTCGGATGTGCTCACGACGTTTGTGCCAGCAAGGCGTCGAGCTCGCCCTCGAGCTCGAGTGCGCGCAGTTCGTCGTAACCGCCGACGATGCGGTCATTGATGAAAATCTCCGGCACGGTACGTCGTCCACCCGACCGCTCGACCATCTTTTCGCGCAGATCCGGGTCGTCGGTGACATCAATCTCGTCGAATTTGACACCCTTGTGGTCGAGCAGCGCCTTCGCGCGGGTGCAGAACGGGCAGTAACTGGTTGTATAGACCTCTACCTTGGCCACAGTTCGGAATCTCCAGCCCTCATTCTCCGGTCCACCCGTCGACTGTGCAAGAGCAATACCGCTGCTTAGCGCGGTTCGACTGAATTCTGGCACGTTTAAGCCACGGATTATCGCCACAATGGGCAAAATTGCAGAATCACGCCGCCGCGCGTCACCAGATGGATCAGGGCGGGCGCCCAGCGCGGCGGGAGTTCGAGGATCGAGGCCGCCACGGACAGAGCGGCTGGGACTTCGGCGCGCGCCCAGTTGAGATTCAACGACGCAAGGAGACCCGGCGGCGGATAGAGCACGAGGTCGTGCGGCGAGTCGGCGTCGAGGCCAGCCTTCTCGCGCGCCAGCTCGACCGCGCGGGTGAGGCCGCCCAACTCGTCGACCAGCCCCCGGGCCTTGGCCGCGACCCCGCTCCAGACGCGTCCCCGGGCGACCGCGTCGGCCGCTTCCGGCGTTAGTTTCCGCCCTTCGGCAACCTTGGCGGTGAAGTTCCCGTAGAGTTGACCGACGGTCTGATTGAGCTGCGCGAGTTCCGCTTCGGTCATCGCACGCGCGAGCGAAAGGGCGTCGCCAATCGGGTCGGTTTTGACGCTTTCCATCGCGACGCCCAGCCTTTGCAACAGGACGGGCGCGCTGAACTTGGTATAGACCACGCCGATCGAGCCGGTGATCGTGGTCGGTTCGGCGACGATCGCGTCGGCGCCCATCGCGACGTAATAGCCCCCCGAACCCGCCACATCGCCCATCGAGACGACGACCGGCTTGCCGCGCTTTTGCGCTTCACGCACGGCGCGCCAGACGAGGTCCGAGCCGACCGCCGATCCGCCGGGCGAGTTGACCCGCAGGACGATCGCGCGGACCTGCTCGTCGCGCGCGGCATCCCGGATCTCGTGGGCGAGATGCTCGCCGCTGATGAACTCGCCGGTCATCGGCGCGTCGCCCGTGACGATCGGGCCGAGGCCGTGAATCAATGCCAGGTGCGGCCGCCGGCCACCGTTGCGCGCGGCGCCGGCATGACGCAGGTAGCGGCTCAGCTCGACGAACGGTTCATCCTTGCCGGCGGGATCGAGTTCGTCGCGCAGGTCTTCGCTATAGCCCGCCCGGTCGATCAGGCCGGCTTCGAGCGCGGCTTGCGTGCCCATAAAGCCCGCGCCCAGCAGCTCATGCACCCGCTCGACGCTGAGCTTGCGGGCCGCCGCGACAATCCCGGCGACGGTGGTCTTCCAGTCATCGATAATCGCGGCGAGGCTCTCGCGCAGCTCGGGCGACATCGAGGTGCGATTGAAGGTCTCGGCCGCGCCCTTGTACTCTTTCCATTGCAGGGTCTGCGCCTCGACGCCGAGGCGGACCAGCGCGTCCTTGAGGAACACGCCGCCCGCCGCCATCCCGAGCATCAGGATGGCGCTGTCCGGGTTGACGACGATTTCGCCGGCGCCGGAGGCCAACAGGTAATCGCGGATCGTGACCTGGTCGCCGCTCAGGACCGCGACGACCCGCTTGCCGGCCGTGACCAGCGCGCGTAACAGGTCGTGCAGCTCCTGGGCGGTCGCGAGGCCGATTCCGGGCGCCGCGATTTCGACGATGACCGTCTGCACCTTCGGATCGGTCCTGACCGCTTCGAGCGCCTGGCGGATATGGAAGAGGGTGGCGGCTCCCCGGCTCCGCAGTTGTTCGAGGGGCGAGCGCGGGGCGTCTTCGCGCAGGCTGTCGGCGATCCGAAGCGTCAGGACCGCGTCCTTGGGAATCCGGGCGGGACGTTTGATTAGCAGGTAGAACGCCACGACGACCGCCGCCGCCGCGAGCCATAGCAGCGCGCCCGCCACGTACCATCCGCGATCCACACCGATCGCGCCGGCCGCGGCCAGCACGGCGGCGACCAGCGCAAGCCGCGCGTCGCGCGACAGGGCAATCGAACCTGGCAACTTCATCGCATTCATCGCTCCGCTTATGATGATCAACAGTAGCGGGTTTAGATGCGCAGGTCTTCGTTCCTTCCAGCCGTGATATTGCCGATTCTCCTGGCCGGGGGGTGTGCGAGCCACAAGCCCGCTCATCGGCCGCCGGTCATGCTGACGCGCGGGTCGCTGGCGATCGCGAGTGGGCTGAAAACGGTGTCGGTGGTGCTGCCGGCGGGCTTCGCGGCGGATCCCGCTTATGCGCCCGTCTGGCTGCGGCAAGGGGCCGAAATCGGCGTCGCCGGGAATGCGAACGGCACCGCGCAGATGGTCGGGCTGAGCGGTCCGGGCTACACGAATCAGCGGATCCTGGCCGCGAATTTCGGGGTCGCGGCGCCGCACGGCAAGCTGCTCGACGTTGCGCCCAGTCCCGACGGATTCGCGCTCGCGACCGTCGTGGCGGAGGCGGGGCCCGATCGCGTTGCGGTGCTCTTGCGCGACGTGCTCGGCGCGGGTGACGTCTACCCGCTGGCCACGCTCGACGGCGCCTTTGCGGCCGCGCAGTTGACCTGGATCGACCCGTTTACCCTGGTGCTGGCGTTGCAGCCGGCTCCGTCGAATGGTCCCGACGTGCTGGACATAGCGGGCGCCAGATCCGCGCTTTACGTGATCACCGCGTCGAGTCCGCCGGGGATGCGGCAGCTCGCGCGGATTGGATGTGACGCGCGACAGCTCACCTTCAGTCCCAGCGGGCAAATGACGGTTACCGAAGGCGGCGGCGAGGAGTCCGCGGCGCTAATCAACCTGGACGACGAAACCTGCCGCAAACTGGGTGTACATGATCCCTTTCACGTTCTGGCGTGGGCGCCCGATTCCTCGGCATTTCTGTATGCGGCGCTGGGCGAAAACGCGGTGCCGGGCATCTTTCGTTACGACCTTGGGAGCGGCCGGAGCGTCGTGGTCGCGATCGCGTCGGGGGCCGCCGCTTACGCCAGCGACGGCACGATCGTCGCGCTGGGCGATTCCTGGCTGACCTGGCGGCGGGCGGCCGCGTCGCCCGACAAGCCGCTGAACGTGCAGGTCGCGCTATGGCGTCTGGGCGCGCAGGAGATCACGATCAACTCAATCGGCATCGCGACCACGGCGGCGATGCTCGCGCAGAGCCGCATGATTTTCTCGCGGGTTTCCGACGACGGCGTGATCGACGTTGTGGCGCGGAGTGGCGAGGGTCCGCGGCGCGAGCTGATCGAATACTCCTATCCGGCGCGGGCGGCCTTTCCGTTGGCGACGAGCGCGATAGACGCGCCGCTGGCGATTAGCTGGTCGCCCGACGGCAAAGCGATCGCTATCGTCGATCGGGGCGCGCAGCCGAATCTGCTGACCGTAATCAGGCCGCCCCGTTAGAGAGACCCGCCCCGTTTGCAAGTCACAGTTAGTGAACCCTTCAGTCCTACCGGAAGCATGTACCATCATGGGATTATCCGTACTCGGCCAAATCCAAAAAGGCTTATTTTGCTGCAATAGACAGTCAAACGACATAGTCTTGAACTTCACGAGACAGGACGGAAAATTCCTTGACCGTGGACGTATTAGCAGATTTAATGTCAACGCCGCGTTTCAAAGGTCAAGAGATGTGCCAACAGTCATCTATGGATTTATCAGCGATTGGGACCGTCTCGAACATTTCAGCAATCATCGCGATGAATTTGGTGGCACATTCCAGACGCCAGAAGAGTACGAGACTGGAGCCATAGCATTCCTAAGGCGCCCCATCGTTGGTGCTATGCTAGAATCTGCTCGTGTGAAGGATGGATGGACGTTGAAAATCGATCTTGAAACAGATGAATTCGCCATCTGTGACATAACGGGTGGTCTTAGAACCTACTATAAGCCCAATCCATTTGTGCACGGTAAAGGCGATAATCTCAAATATTTTCAAAAAAGGTGTTCGCAATGACACATGTTTGTCCGGTCTGCGGGTATCAGGGATTACCTCGACCAGCGGCGAATGACCTTATCTGTCCGTCCTGCGGCACTCAATTCGGGTATCATGACTGCTCAGTCTCTCATGCTGAATTGCGCCTCGAATGGATTCGTCGAGGGTTAACTTGGCATAGTCGCATTCTATCAAAACCGTCGGGCTGGAATCCATATGTCCAACTTTTCAGTGCTGGTTTTGGTTTTGGATTAAAGCCCATTGGTACGGTCATGGGACATACTGAAGCCCACTTTTCGATGGGCGAACGTCCTTCAATTACTTATACTTTGGGAGCCCCAATCGGGTAAATGCCTAATCTCTTACTTTTTGTCGCTTGCGAGAAAGTCATTGTCGCTAACGACAATGTCATCTCCGTGATTGCATTGTTGCAGGAAGTCAATGTTCAGTTACCGTTAGACGCCCCGCCGCCACCTGAACTGAAGGTGGCACCAATGAATTGGTCAATTCTCTCTATTTGGGAGCGCATACCGAGTGACTTGAGCAAATCTTTTGAACAAAAAATTGCAATATGTTCTAGCTCAAACGAAGTAGTGTTCGAGACGCCCCTATTGCCATTTGAATTCCAAGTAATACCGCCAGCCATGCATCTTGCCAGTCAGCATCGAACTATAGGAAGTACTAACCTTATACCGATCACTCCCGATGAATACAGTCTGAAAACTTGGCTCAGAGAAAAAGGCGCTACAGACTGGGGCGCCGAACTTGCTCACTATCCATTGAAGGTAAACAGAATTAATCCTTCTTAGCTGTTGGTCGCGACCCACCGCCTTATCGAGTTTCTTCAAATCGAAATTGCGAAGTTCTTCTCTAAGCTTTTCATCGCTTTCGCGCCAGAGGGGGCTTCGACCCGCGGGAGACCGACTATTCTCCGCCAATGTGGGCGCCCTTCTCCGCTACCGAGCGACGCATGAGAAGAACCAAAAACATCAATAGAACGGCGGCCGCGGCTGAGACTGAAAAAACGTCGAAGTAGGCGAGTGAGGACGCCTGCTGATCTCGCACCTGGCCAAGCACCCCCAACGCCATTTGATAGTTGAACCATGCCCTGATTCCACCTCCCAGACGCCCTATTCCATATTCTAGATTCGGGTTACGTCGTCGGTGCCGAAAACAGACCAGATGCATGACGCCGTTCATGATCGGATGCCGACAAACTTAAAGGCGAGTGTAAAATATCTTGCCGAGCCGACGTAATATAGCTAGGCTAAATTGCCCGACCTTCCCTTTCTTTCTAGAAGTTTCGGATTGACGCGCTCCGAATACACGCAACAATGGATGATGGCGCGCATATGAGCGGGTTTGCTCGCAGGAACTGACAACCAAAGTGGATGGCAACCAACGGACTCAGCAGGTGAATGATGAACTCCCAGAGCAGAGACAGCCAACGTAGGCGT
>JBKQPD010000050.1:0-15057 GCA_052145175.1 Binataceae bacterium (SeqCode)
CTCGCGAAGGCTAAACAATGAATAACTATCGTACGGCGATCGTGTTTCAGGGGGGTGGAGCGCTGGGAGCCTACGAGTACGGCGTCATCAAAGCGCTTTACGAGGAACGACGGGGCTTCAAACCCGCAGCGGTGACAGGCGTTTCAATCGGGGCGATTAACGCGGCGCTACTGGTCGGCGCCAAGGCTAATCCGCTGGAAACCCTTGAAAGCGTCTGGCGCACCCGGTTCACGCAGTCCCTGCCTTCGCCCGCACGGACCCTCTCCGGGCCGCTGCTGACGCAGGCGATAGAGGAAACCCTCGCGGCTCTCGGTAATGCGGGGATGTACCAGCTCAGCCCGGATTTTCTGCTGGCCCCGCTGCTCTCGACCAGCATCTACGACTTGGAACCGCTGCGTCGAACGCTTCGTGAACTGGTCGATGTGGCGAAGTTGAATCGACCCGACGAGACTCGCGTGGTGTTCGGGGCGGTCGATGTCGCAACGGGGAAACCGAGGTATTTCGACAGCCGGACTGAGCCGCTCGGGATCGAGCACGTGATTGCGAGTGGGAGTATACCGCCGGCCTTTCCAATGACACCGATCAACGGTGCGTTCTGCTGGGATGGCGGTCTTTTCCAGAACACGCCCCTTAGTTCAGCGATAAACTGTCTTGAGCAGCTCACGGGTGATATTCGCCGGGAAGTGATCGTAGTCGAGCTGTTTTCGCGGAGCGGGCTGCGACCGAAAAAGATGTCAGAGGTGGCAAACCGCTTCGGGCAACTGATCTTTGCGAGCAAGCTCGAGATCGATCGCAAGTTGTTTGCGACGCTCAACAAGACGATCGCGTTCATCGAAAAGATCGACGCATATATTCCGCCGGACTTGCGCAATGAACCGGCGTACCGGGAGATCTTTCAGCAACACACGAAAATCGACGCTTTGACGGTGATAACCGCGAATTTTCCCGCGGAAAGGGCGAACGCCGCGGATTTTTCGGCGGAGACTATCGATTATCGCATCAAGGCCGGTTGCGAAGATGCCAGGAACCAGAATATTGGAACGCCCCAACCGGTCTAGAGAGTCGCGGTTGGTTTACGTCCAAAACGGCGATCAGGGCTTGAACGCCTCGGGGGCGATTAACTGAAAATTCAGGCATTGTCGCGTTGAATGCGTGGCTATCGCTGGTATATCCTCTAAAGCTCCGAAAAAATCCAATGCTCGCAAGGCTCCGGCCGGATGGAAAGTCGATGAAGAAACTGACAGGCGCCCAAATCATTGTCGAAAGCCTCACGGCTGAGGGCGTTGAGGTCGTTTTCGGCTATCCGGGTGGGGCTATCCTGCCGACCTATGACGCGCTGCTCGACTCGAAGCTGAAGCACGTGCTGGTCCGCCACGAGCAGGGTGCGACCCACATGGCGGAAGGCTATGCCCGGGTGAGCGGCCGGCCCGGGGTCGTGATGGTCACCTCGGGACCGGGGGCTACCAACGCGGTCACCGGGATTGCCGACGCCTACATGGACTCGACCCCGATGGTCGTGATCTCCGGCCAGGTCGGCACCCAATTGATCGGCAACGACGCCTTTCAGGAGGCGGACTTTGTCGGGATCACGCGGCCCTGTAGCAAGCACAACTATCTGGTCAAGAATGTCAGCGACCTCGCGCGCACGATTAAGGAAGCCTTTTATATCGCCGGCAGCGGCCGCCCAGGGCCGGTCATCGTCGACGTTCCGAAGGATGTGCAGCAGGCCGAGCACGCTTTCAAGTATCCCGACAAGGTCGAACTCCGCGGCTACAAGCCGACCCTGAAAGGCAATCCCCGCCAGATCGAGCGCGCGGTCGAAGCGATCGAGAAAAGCTCCAAGCCCCTCTTCTATGTGGGCGGCGGTGTGCAATGGTCTGGCGCGGCGCCCGAGCTGACGCAACTGGTGCGCGGCCTGGGTATTCCGATTACCGAAACCCTGATGGGGCTCGGCTCGTTCCCCGCCTCCGACCCACTCTGTCTCGGGATGCTCGGGATGCACGGTTCGTATGGGACCAACACGGCGGTGTGCAACACCGACTGCCTGATTGCGGTCGGCGCGCGCTTCGATGATCGCGTGACCGGGCGTATCGCGGATTTTGCGCCGAAGGCCAAGACCATCATCCATATGGATATCGACCCTTCGTCGATCTCCAAGAATGTAAGTGTCGATGTGCCGATCGTGGGCGATATCAAGTCGATCCTGACCGACATGCTCGCGATCGTGCGCTCGCGCGAGAGTATCGCGAAGCGCAAGGCCCCCTGGGCCGAATGGCATCAGCAGATCCTCCAGTGGCGGCGCGACAAGCCGCTCTATGAAAACGGGCATAGCAAGGAGCGCGAAGCGGTCTCGCCGATGCACGTGATCGAGGAGCTGCACAACCTCACCAAGGGCGACTGCATTGTCGCCACCGACGTCGGCCAGCATCAGATGTGGATCGCGCAGCTTTTTCCTTTCGAGAAACCGCGTTCCTTGCTGACCTCGGGCGGACTCGGCACGATGGGCTACGGGCTGCCGGCGGGAATCGGCGCGAAGTTCGCCGCCCCCGACCGTAACGTCGTGGTGGTGTCGGGCGACGGCTCGATTCAAATGAATATCCAGGAACTCGGCACGGCCGTGCAGTACAACGTCGATATCAAGGTCATTATCCTGAACAACTATTTTCTCGGGATGGTGCGGCAGTGGCAGGAGCGCTTCTACGCCGAGCGCTATTCCTACACCGCGATGTCCGTGCCGAACTTCGTCAAGCTGGCGGACGCATACGGCGCCAAGGGTTTCCGGATCGAGAAGTCGAAAGATCTCGCGGCCACGATGAAAGAGGCGTTTGCCACGCCCGGACCTGTGTTGATCGATATCGTGATCCCGAAGGAAGAGGTGGTGATGCCGATGATGCCGCCGGGAGCCGCGATGTCCGAGATGCTCTTCGCGTAGCGCCGCACCCTTTTCTTTCGGACACGCATGGCGCTAGCCTGCGGCCATCGGAGGATCACCATGGCCGCACGGCTGCCCTATCTCACCCGTAACGAAATGCCCGAAGCCGATCGCGATATCTGGGACAAGTTCGTCCAGAGCCGCGGCAGCGACCCCGGGCATATCCATCGCACGGTCGCCAACGCCCCGAATCTGCTGCGCCGCTTCGTGGCGCTGGCCGATGAGCTGCGCAATGCAACTCAGCTCGAGGCCAAATTGCGGGAACTGGCGCTGATGACGGTCGGGCGTCTGACCGGCGCCGAATACGAATTCGTCCATCACTGGAACATTGCGTTGCGGGTCGGGGTGCGGCGCGAGCAGCTCGAACAGCTCGCCGACTACGCGGCGTCGCCGGTTTTCAACGCCGAGGAACGCGCGGTGATGCGCTATGCGGAGGAGGCGACCCGCAACGTACGGGTCAGCGAGCTGACCTTTGACGCGCTGCGCGGCTTTCTCGACAATCGGCGCATCATGGAATTGGTGATGAACGTGGCTTTCTACAACTCGGTCGTACGGGTGATCGTGCCCTGCGGAGTCGAGCTCGAGGAAGGGGCGAAGAAAGGCTGAAGCGTGGCACGGCCGCCGAGCGCATCAGGCCTGCGAAGTGGTAACAGGATCAGCATGGTAGTTGCTGATTGACCGCTTACCCGTTGCGCCATTTACGTGCCGCCCGATCGTGACCGGCGGGGTCGCGCCCAGCATCGCAAAGGCCAAACCCGTATAGACATCGATCAGCGCGGCGACGGTCAACCGCCCGCGCGGCCGGTACCAGCGCGCCACTGAGGTCAGCATCTGCAGCAGCACAAAGGTCGCGATACGTGAGTCTTCGACCCTGAACTTGCCGGCGGCGGCGCCGCGCTCGATGATTTCCTGCACCTTGTCCGTGTAAAGGCGCTGCAATTGTTTGATGGCGCGATTATTTTGCGGGCTCAGGCTGCGCATCTCCGTCAGCAGGACGGAGGCCTCCTTGCGATTGGCAATATGGTAGCCGACGTGAAACGCGACGAACTTGAGCATCTGCTGCGCCGGGTCCTCGATCGGGGTGATGGTGGCCTCGAACTCGCGGAGCAGCTTTTCGGTGCTCTCTTTCATCAGCCAGAAAAGTAGCTGCTGCTTGCTCTCGATATAGTTGTAGAGCGAGCCGGCCTGCAGGCGCAGCTTGCTCGCCAGCAGACGCAGGTTCATGCCCTCGTAACTGCGCTCCGCGAGCAACTGAATGGCCGCCGAACGCAGGTTGCGTGACGTTTCGGGGCCTTTTGAGCCGGGTTTCCGCATCGCTTTTCGCCTCGTCAGGCCCGTTGCTTTGGTCTCCGCACAGTCTGCCTTGTTGCCTCGGGACGTGGAAGCCACGAGCGCTTGACAAACCGCCATCGACCGACGTAGAAACGAACAGGCGTTTGTTTATAGTACGGACGGTGATTTGTTAACAAGCATCGATCCGGCGGATAAGCCAAAATCGCTAAAGAGGAGCCGCAAAGCATGGCAGAATTCGATCTATTGATCAAAAACGGGATGATTGTTGACGGCACGCGGGCACCCCGCTTCCGCGACGACATCGCCATCAAAAATGGCCGGATCGCCAAAATCGGACGCGTTCAGCGTCATGAGGCGGCCAAAACCATCGAGGCGGACGGGCTGATCGTCGCGCCCGGCTTTATCGATCTGCACACCCATTACGATGCGCAGATCTTCTGGGATCCCTACCTCACCATCTCGAGCTGGCACGGCATCACCTCGGTGGTTATCGGCAATTGCGGCTTCGGCTTCGCCCCGGTGCATCCGAAGGAGCGCGAGCGCGCGATGCTCACGATGGTGCGGACCGAGGCCATCCCGCTCGCGTCGATGCAGGCGGCGATGCCTTGGAACTGGGAGACCTATCCCCAGTTCATGGACAGTCTTGACCGTCAGCCCAAGGGTATCAACCTGTTGCCCTACGTGCCGATGAACCCCCTGCTGGGCTACGTGATGGGTCTCGAAGAGTCGAAGACCGGCCGTATGCCGACCGACGACGAGCATGCCACGATGCGCCGTCTGCTGAACGAGGCGATGGACGCGGGTGCTTGTGGATGGTCGGCGCAGCGCCTGAAGCCCGATGGGCCGTCGTCAGTGCAGCGCGACTTTGACGGGTCGCCGATGAATACCGATATCATGCACGACGAGACCTGCATCGAGATGGCCAAGGTGCTGGGCGAGCGCGGCGAAGGCTTCCAGGAGCTTACGCTGTCGAGCTGGGATCCCAAGCAGGATGCCAAGCACTTCGAGTTGCTCGCCGAGATCAGCGGCCGTCCGATCATGTTCGAGGCCGTGGCGACCCAGGACCGCTTCCCGCATCGCCATCGGAATACGCTGAAGTGGCTCGAGCGCTGCCGCCTGAAGGGGCTGCGTGTTTACGGCCAGGGCGTCACGACCGATGCCGGCCTGAGCTTCACCTTCGAAGACTGGAATCTGTTCGACGATTCCGACGCGTGGCGTGAATGCACCACCGGCACGGTCGCCGAGCGGCGTGAAAAACTGGGCGATCCCCGCAAGCGCGACGCACTGAAGAACCAGATGCCGCGCGAGAGCCTGATCACCAGCTATTTCGATCAGATCATCATCACGGATTGCGTCAAGCCCGAAAACAAGAGCCTGGAGGGCCTGACCCTGCGCAAGGCGGCCGCGCAGACCGGCAAGCATCCGGTCGACGTGATGCTCGACCTGGCGGTATCGGAAGATCTCAAGACCGAGTTCTTTGCCCCGGCGGTCAATCAGGACATGAGCCTGATGAAGGAGCTGGTCGACACGCCGAACATCGCTTTCGGCGTGTCCGACGGCGGTGCGCACACCAAGTTCCTGACCGCTGGCCGCTTCCCGACCGAAGGCATCGTGAAGTTCTGCCGCGAGCAGGGCTGGCTGTCGCTGGAGGATATCCACTGGCGCTTGAGCGCGCTGCCCGCGTTCTGCGCCGGCTTCAAGGATCGCGGCTTCCTGCGCGAAGGCGCGCCGGCCGATGTCGTCGTCTACGATTTCGAGAAGCTGGCTGTGAAGCCGATCGAAATCCTGCACGACCTGCCCGGCAACGAGTGGCGCCGTGTGCAGAAGTCCGAAGGCTACAGGTCGATCATCGTCAACGGCCAAGTGACCTTCCAGGACGGTGAGTGCACCAACGCGACCCCGGGCAAGCTGCTGCGCTACGGCGTCTGAGCTTCGACCTGTAACGATTCGAGTCCGTACGGGACTCGATGACTGAATCAGAACGGCCGGTGGGTATCGCCCACCGGCCGTTCGCTTATGGCATTGCCAGGCCGAATGCCGCGGCACTTGCCGCGCACTTTATTCGCGGAAAAACACCAGCATCCGTGCTTCGATACTCTCGCGGGGCGCCGCGTTCGGCGGGCTGGTCGGATCGTCGAAGCCGGTATGCGCCGTGAAGCGTGCGCGGCCATCCTCCGCCGAGTCGTAGCACTTGAGTAAAAGCGCCTCGTTGCGCTGCATCCGCGGGAAGTAGTACCACCGATGCGTCGGGCTGTAGGCGACGGAGTAGACTTCACCAGTCCGGTCCCGGTACTTGAGGTCGGTGGGGATGAAATCCGCGAGCGTCATGCTCTGCGCGTCGCATACGCCAAGCGGCGTCTCTTCGACCGGACCGCGAATCGGCCGCCAGACGTTGATCTCCGCGAACCGATGCTTCAGCAACGCTTCGGCCTCGTCACCGAGCAGATCGCGTACGCGCTGTGGACCCGATTTCAGCGTGTAATCATTGTGCGCGAATTTAACCGGCTCGCGCGCGCCGTTGAGCCCCGCCTTCGCCATCGGATGGCAGCGCACATTGTGGTCGAAAACCTCGACCCGGATCGCGCCGGTCACATCCTTGACCAGTTGTGCGACCTCCGGGTAGTAGACGCGGCGCACTTCGTCAGGATCATAGAAATTTACGACCTTGGTCTCATGCCGCACGAACGCGAAGCCCTGGCCGTCAAGCGTGAGACGGCCCGCCACGTCGCGTCCGTTGTAGATCGGCATGGTGTGTTTGATATTACGCCCCGACCGCGCCGGTACGCCCTCGGGCGGCTCGTAGAGATAGGCCACCTGCCGCTCGCCGTTATTTTCGAGATAGTTGATGAGCCCGTCGATGTGATCGGAGCTCGCGCTGATGTTCTGCTCCATAAGATAAGCCCTCTTAAGAAATCCAGCCGTAAAACGCAATCTAGGGTGATCGCGGGCGCTTGTATAGCAAGCACCGCGGGATTCCGACCTCTCCGCGTCAGCGAGGTATCTAGCCGCCAAACATTGCGTCGATCCAGGGGGCGGCCGAGTCTGCGAGGCGCGGCCAAAGTTCAGACTCCGCCGCGCTCAGGAGCTGCGTCAAGAATCTGAATTAGCTGCCGAACATCGCGTCGATAGCGGTACGGTAATGTTCCTGCACGACCTTGCGCCGCACCTTCAAGGTCGGGGTCAACTCCCCGTTTTCCTGGGAGAAGGGGGTGGCGGTCAGCGTGAAATCGACGATCGCTTCGACGTCGGACTGCGTACGGTTGAACTCGCGGAGCCGGTCGTGAAAGAACTTGCGGACCTTGGGATTCGCGACGGCCTCTTCGGGCTTGGCACCGTCGAGTTCGAGTTGCGCGGCCTGCGGTCCGCGCAGTGCTTCGAAATCAGGCACGATGATCGCTGCCAGATGCTTGCGCCGGTCGCCGATCACGCAGACCTGCGCGATTAAAGGATCGGCGGTCAGCCGGCTCTCGAGGTTGGCCGGCGAGACATTTTTGCCACTTGAAAGGACGATTAACTCCTTCTTGCGGTCGGTGATCTTGATATAGCCGTCGGTGTCGATTTCGGCGATATCGCCGGTGTGCAGCCAGCCCTCGCGGTCGATCACTTCCCGCGTGTCCTCTTCGTGGTTGTAATACCCGGCCATCACGTTGGCGCCGCGGACCAACAGCTCGCCGTCCGGATCGAGCCGGACCTCGATATTCTTGAGCGGGCGGCCGACCGTGCCCATCCGGGTGCGGCCGTGCAGGTTGCACGCGACCACGGGCCCCGCTTCGGTGAGCCCGTAGCCTTCGACCACCGGCAGTTCCGCGGCGGCGAGGAAACGATTAATCGCGAGCGGCAGCGGGGCGCCTCCCGAAATCAGGTAGCGCAAGCGCGAGCCGAAAACTTCCTGGATTTTCGTGAACACCAGTCGCCGGTAGAGCGCCATGCGCGCCGCCAGCAGCATCGGCACCGCGGCGCCGCTTTGCCGGTACTCCGCAGCGCGGGCGCCGGTCTTCACCGCGGCCTCAAAGAGCATGCGCTTGAAACGCGACGACGACTCCACCGTGCGCATGATCCGGGTGTAGACAGCCTCCAGCATGCGCGGCACCGTGAGCAGGACGGTGGGCTCGATCTCGAGCAGATTCTCCGCGATTTTTCCAAGGCCCTCCGCATACGCGATAGTGCCGCCGGCCGCCATCACGGTGTAGTAACCACCTGTGCGTTCGAACGCGTGCGCGATCGGCAGGACCGAAAGGACGATATCGGTGTCGCGCAGGTTCAGCGCTTCCAGATTCGATTCGCAATTGGCCAGGATATTGCCGTGCGTGAGCATCACGCCCTTGGAGGGGCCGGTCGTGCCGGAAGTATAGATGAGGGTCGCCAGATCGCTGCGTGAGCCGTCGATCGCCCGCAGCGGATCGAAGTCGCTCAACTGTTTTACGGTGATCACCTCGAGATTGGCGCCGTCGTGCGCCTCTGCCTCCGGATGCATCGCCAGAATTCCTTCGACTCCGGGCAGCGGGCCAAGACCCTGGACCTTCTCGATAAGCTGATCACCGTTGACGGCGATCAGACGAGCGCCGGAATCGGTGATGACATGGCGCGTCTCCTCGGCGCCGCTGGTCGTGTAGAGCGGCACAACGACAGCGCCCAGGCCGAGCACCGCCTGGTCCATGATCACCCACTCGGGCGAGTTTTCGGAGAGGATCGCGATCCGGTCGCCGTGCTCGACGCCGAGTTGGGTAAGCCCCGTGCGCAGCCGCATCGTCTGCGTGGCGACATCCCGCCATGAATGATCACGCCAGGCGTGCTGACGTTTGGCGGTTAGAAACGCCCGATCAACATACCGCAACGCCTCGCGCTCGAAGACCTTGGCCAAGGTATCGGCGGCAATCGCCATGGATCCCTTCCTCCACCACCTATCGCTTTGGAGTTCTAGTCAAAAGACGAGCATAGGGAAAGCCATAAAACGGATACGATTTGCACTGCCTGTCAAGGTGGATGAAGTCTTGGTGAAGTAGATCGAGCGGGACACGGCGATAGTGCCTGCTAGACCGGAGCACGGCGGGTGCGCGATCGCCGTTTCGCTTCACGTCCGGGCGGCGCGCTCCGCGCACCCCATACGGTCATCGCGACCCGCGACACATCGCGCAGGATTCCCGGGTCAGGCAGCGCCTTGTTCACCACATTCATGCCGTGGCATACGGCCATGAAGAAGCGCGCCAGGGCTCGCAAGTCGAGGCTCGCGTCGAGCAGACCGTCGGCCTGGGCCTTCAGCAGCACGCGATAGATCGCGGCTTCCTGCAGACCCAAACCCGCGGCGATCTTGCGGGTGATTTCCTCGCCGGTGGCCGGGCATTCTAGCGAGGTGTTTGTATTCAGGCAGCCACGCGGAAAGCCGGGATCGCCCGCCCGCCGGATAATCGAATCGAGCATGCGCTCGACGGCGCGGCGCGGGTCCGGGTCGGACAACTCGGTCATCATGGGCTTGGCGATTTTTTCCGCATAATGATCGAGCACCGCGAGGAACAGTCCCTGCTTGTCGCCGAACGTGCCGTAGATACTGCCGCGGTTGATGCCGGTCGCCGCAACCAGATCCCGAATCGAGGTCGCCTCGTAGCCGCGTTGCCAGAACAGCGCCATCGCGCGGTCCAGAACCTCACTCCGCTCGAACTGTTTTACCCCTGCCATTTTTTCTCGATGAGGTTGTAACCGGAGTCGTACCGCACGGCCGTCCTTCCCATCATTCAGGGAATATAGCAACTTTGACTCATCCCGGCAGTATTCTCCGCATCGTCGATATTCCTTCGGTCCTTGACTGATCGTTCTAGAATGGGCTAGGTTCGAGCAATCCGGAGCGATAACGTGGGTTGCCCGCGGAACTCGTTAACGCGGCGGCGGCGCGAGGAAGAAATCATGGATGCGACGACCAAGGCTACAGTCCTGCACGATATCGTCCGCAAGATGGGCGCAGGCGGGGCGGAGATCACGACCAAGTCCTGGCTGGATTTTGTCGAGGCCCAGAACGACGGCTACCAGACCGGTCCCGCGATCGGCGAAAAGGTGCCGGATTTCACGCTGAGCGATCAGAGCGGCCAGACGCGGTCCTTGCATGATTTGATGGGCCCGAATGGGCTGCTGCTGGTCTTCAGCCGCAGCGCCGATTGGTGACCCTATTGCCGTGACCAGCTCGTCGAGCTGCAACATTCCCTGGCAAGAATCAAAGCGCGCGGTATCAATGTCGCCAGTATCACCTACGACTCGCGCGAAGTGCTGGATCGTTTCGCGGCGGCCTACAAGGTTGAATATCCGATGCTCTCCGATGTAGGCAGCAAAGTGATCCGCGCGTTCGGTATCCTTAACACCAACGTTCCGCCCGACCATAAGTTCTACGGCATACCGTGGCCCGGCGATTATTTGCTGGCGCCCGACGGCGTTGTGCGCGACAAGGCCTTCCTGCCCAGCTACGAACATCGGGTGGCGGCGTCGGCCGTGATGGTGCGGAACTTTGGCGTCGACGCCGGCGCGAATTCCGTTGAGATCAAAACCGACGTGCTGACCGCGACGGTCAGTCTGTCGGACGATCGCGCCTTTCCCGGGCACGAGCTGGGGGTTGCGTTGCGCGTCCGCCTGAATCCGGGATGGCACGTTTACGGCCAACCGCTGCCCGCCAACTACCGGCCCTTCGAACTGACTTTCACCAGCCCGTTGATCGCCGAACAGTCGCTCGCGATGCCGCCGGCGCATCCGCTGGAGCTCAAGGCTTTGGGTGAGACCCTGCCGGTTTACACGGATGAATTCCAGGCGCTCGGCAAGCTCCACGTGCGCTGGAGTCCGCCCATGCGGGCGCCGTTTCTGCTTGCACTGGCGCAACCGCTTGAGCTTGGACTGCATCAGATCGACGGGACGTTGCGCTTCCAGGCCTGCAGCGATCAGGTCTGCGAAGCGCCGCAAACGATCACTTTTAAACTGCCGCTGACGATCGAGGCGCGCGTACCGCCCGCACCGAAAAAACCGGAACAATAACGAGAGGCTGGGACCGATGATCGATCTTTACTATTGGCCAACACCGAACGGCTGGAAAATCAGTATCATGCTCGAGGAGTGCGGCCTGCCGTACGACGTCAAATACGTGAATATCGGCACGGGCGAGCAGTTCAAGCCGGACTTTCTCAAAATCAGCCCGAACAACCGGATGCCGGCGCTGGTCGACGACGAGCCGCTCGGTGGTGGCGCCCCGCTAGCGATTTTCGAGAGTGGCGCGATCCTCGAATACCTGGCCGACAAGACCGGGAAGTTCATGCCCCGCGAGCCGCGGGGCAAGTACGAAGTGCTGCAATGGCTCTACTGGCAGATGGGCGGGCTGGGGCCGATGGCCGGCCAGAACCATCATTTCAATATGTACGCGCCGGAAAAAATTCCCTACGCGATCGACCGCTACGTCAAGGAGACCAATCGCCTCTACGGCGTGATCGAGCATCGCTTGCGCGACCGGCCGTTTCTGGCGGGTGACTACTCGATCGCGGACATGGCGGCCTTTCCGTGGGTCGTGCCCCACGAACGTCAGGGCCAGAAGCTCGAGGATTTTCCCCACCTCAAGCGCTGGTTCGAAACGATGCGTGCGCGCCCGGCCGTCATCAAGGGTCTCGATCTCGGCAAGGATCGCCGCGCCCAGACCATGAGCGACGACGCGAAGAAGATCCTCTTCGGCCAAACCGCGGCTAACGTGCTTAAAAACTGATTCCACGGGCTGCGCCCGGCGAGAATACTCCAGCTTTCGACGATGCGTCCGCGCGTCCTGATCGGTGCGCGCTCACGTAGTCGTTACTGACTGCGACATCGGGTCTGAACCATCACGCGAGGCGCTCAAAACGGCCCGCAGGGAGAATTATGCTCGCAAGAATTCTGACGACACTGGCTATTGCTCTCTTGACTACGGTTTCTCCGCTGACCGTGCTTGCGCAGAGCGCTCCTTTGCCTTCCAAAGCGAACGTCATCGTCGCCAGTTCGGGTAATGACGCCGCGAGTCCCGTTGGCGCCACGATCACGATGCAGAATTGGCGCGACTATCAGAACTATATGCCTGACGGCATGGCGGCATTATTTGCGGGAAAATATTTCTGGAAGATGCCTGCCGACGTCGCGATGCCGATCGGGCCTACGATTATTCATCCCTTGCCTAAAAACTATGTCGAGGCGACCGAAAAGTACGCCGGACAGGTCAAGTTGGTCGAACTTCCCAACGGTGGATTGACGCTTGATGGCTATACCGGTGGCGCGCCTTTTCCGAATCCCGCGGAACCGCATCAGGGATGGAAGATCCTAGCGAACTTATGGTTCCGCTATTTGCCGCATTTGACGGTCAACACCAATGGCGTCGTCTGTACGATGGACAGTGGCAATAGCGTCAGTTGCAAGGCCGGAATGAAAGTCTATCGGCAACTGGCTTTCAACACGGATCCCGGAATCCCGCGCGACATCCCCGGGGCGGAAGGTAAATTCTTTACCCAGTATGAAATGGTCAAAGAGCCCGAGCAGGAGCGCTACACTACCGTTCTGACTATCTCCTACGCCGACCTGCAACGACAGGAAGACGTGTACGTCTTTATCCCGGCGCTGCGCCGCTACCAGCCGATGTCGCCGATGGCGCGATGTAGCGCCGATCTCGGCACCGACGAAACCCCCGACGATCGGCGCTACGGCTTCAACTCGAATCTCACCCGGCTCAAGGCCGACGTGATCGGCGAGAAAAAGATTCTCGCGCTGCTCGATTATCAGATGCCGGGCGGCCGCTTTCCGGCCAATTACGATATGCCGCTTGGTTGGCCGATGCCGGCCTGGGGGAAATGGCAACTCCGGGACGCTTATGTCGTAAGCGTCACCAAATTGGATGGTAGCGGCGGGCATTGCCTGGGCAAACGTGTCATGTATGTTGACAAAGCGACCTATGCTCCCCTCTGGGAAGATTTATATGACGAGAGCATGCAACCGTGGCGTTTCGTGGGAATCTTTCCGCGGGCGCTCGACGTTCCAGGCATCGGACCGGAGGATACCTCGAACTCGATGGTCTACGGCTTCTGGGACGTAAAGTACTCGCACGCCACGATCTTTGCCGAAGCTGCCGAGGGCGAACCGTTCTACATCAACGAGCAGGCGCCGAAGGATTTCCTCGACCTCGCGCGGTTTACGACCCCGGGCGGTCTCAGCCAGATTATGCGTTAGCGGCCAACGCGATTGTCAGCCGCTGAATCGCGCAGAGCAACGACCCGCGGCCGCTGGTGGGTAGTGCCCTAATTAGGGGAAATATGTTGATGTTGCCAACAAAGAGACGAAAATAGAAGCCGACGTGACAGGCCGGTTAGACGAAATCGAAGTTACGCCCGAAATGATCGAGGCTGGGAAGCGTTTATATGCATATTACTGGATAGACTTGCAGAACTTCGAGCAGGATGTAGAGGAGGCTATGCTTAGAGCTATTTTTCTGGCGATGTTCTGTTCGCTGACTCCAGCATCTCGACCACCTCCGGTCGTTTAAGAAATGCCTTTAGTCTTTCGGAATCCGTTTGTTGTACCTTAATCGCATAGCCCAACACCTTAATAAAGAAATTTCCGATGTGTTGCTGGATCTGCTTATGCAGGACTTTTAATTCCGAGAGTTTACTGACCTGAAATTCAGCGCGAAGTTGGGAATCAGCCCTGACATAAAGGCTATAAGCTGCTTCTGCTTCGCCTTTAGGTCCCGGGAGCCAAACAGCGTGAACAATGCTATTGCGCTTATGCTGAAGCGCAATGGTTGGTGTAATCAATCGTCGCATTTCACTTAGATCATCCTCAGGAAGTCCCCGCAAATGAAACAAACTTACTAAGGCATTCAACCTACGTCCGGTGCTGCCGATCTGGGAGGTGACGCATAACGTGGCTGCATCATCGGTTCGGAGGAGCATCGAAGTCGCCAGATCGATGACGTAATCTAAAGCGGACCATGTTGCTGCGATGCGACCGATGATCGCAAAATGGCTATCGAACTCCGCAGCATTAGTGTCAGTATCGGTCGCCATGTCATCTGGACGCGTGATGAATGCAAATTTCGGGCCGGTGTCTTCGGGCATTATGTAAATTCTCCGCAAGGGCTCTGCCAACAAGGCAAAGGAATTGGGCTCTGCCGGGCGCCTCGGCTTATGCGGCTGCGAGAGGGTGCCTCTGTGGCACGAGAACGAGTGATGAGACCGCTGATCGAGCTTCGCGTTTGCCGAAGGAATTGGGTGCTATGTCCTCGCGGGGGCGAAGACGACCAGAAGCACCAGTTCCTGCTTGACGTCGTGAAACTTATGCTCATCGTGTGCCTTCACGAAAATAATATCACCTGCTTTGACCGGGCGATCTTCTGTCGGCTGATCCCCGATTAGCCTCATTCGAGCGGAACCGCTGATAACGAAGTAAATTTCGTCTTCGTTGTGCGGCTGCTGAAGATCCAACTCGCCCGGTTGGAGCACATAGATGCCGCAGCTCATCGCCGGAACACGCAAGAACTCCTCGTAGAGTGGACGGCCCTTGATTCGTTTCCTGATCTCGTCAGTCGAATAAAAGGATTGCATACACCTCCACCTTACGTCGCGCTGCGACACGAATCGAATGTAAAAATCCCGGTCACGTCACTGAGAGTAAGCGAAGAGCGTAAGCCACTACAGATCCACAATGGCCTTAGTCATCCACCCGGCATAATAGGGCGATTATGCCGGGCTTGACTAACACTTTGCCCGGTGCTAGATTTGTTGCATGAGTTACGAACACGAACCCGAAATTACCCGCCAGATGACCCTTGCTGACTTTGACCGGATGTTTCCTGACGA
>JBKQPD010000051.1:0-2812 GCA_052145175.1 Binataceae bacterium (SeqCode)
TTCTCTCCGCAACCCTGCCCACCGCCGAGCGCGTGCAGTTCGTGTTGCCGCCCGCCACCCTGGCACAGCACGTCTCGATCACGATCCGCCGTCCGAGCACCAAGGTACGCACCTTAGACGAGCTCGCCGCGGGCGGCTTGTTCGCCCAGTGCCTCGATGCGAGCGAGGACTTGGACCCCGGCGAGAAGGAACTGCTCGCGCTTAAGGCACGCCGCGACTATGCGCAGTTCATTCGCCTGGCGGTGCAATTGCGCAAGAACATCGTCGTCTCCGGCAGCACGGGGACGGGCAAGACGACCACCTCGAACGCTCTCATTCTCGAAGTGCCCGCCGGCGAGCGGCTGATCACCATCGAGGATACCGAAGAGCTGGTCCTTGAGCGCCACCCGAATAGCGTGCGCCTGCTCTATTCGAAAGGGGCTCAGGGCTTGGCGAAAGTCACCCCGAAGACGCTCCTCGAGTCCTGTCTTCGCATGCGTCCCGACCGGGTATTCCTAAGCGAGTTGCGCGGCGAGGAGGCCTTCGACTACCTGCGCGTGATTGCCGCGCACCCGGGATCCATCACGAGCGTGCACGGATCGACCGCGCGCCTGGCCCTGGTGCAAATCATGCTGCTGGTGAAGCAGTCCGAAGCGGGGCAGTCGTTGCAGACGGAGGACGTGTGGAGTCTCTTGTACGCCCTGGTTGATGTCGTCATGCAATTTGGCTTCGACGGCAGGAACCGATTCATCAAGGAGGTCTGGTATGACCCCAGCGTCAAACGTCGCGCCCGGGCTTAGGTTCCACAAGCTGATCGTGGCATCGCTCTTAAGCGTTGTGGCGGCCGCATACTTGGGCGGGTATTTCTTTCTGCTGTTCTTGAAGCTCGCCCCCACGCAGGCGTCCCCGTTGACCCTGCCGCGCTACGCGTATTATTACTGGAGCAATCGAGAGGTCCGCTCGCGATTGATCGGCGCGGGGTCTCTGGCGCTGCTCCTGGTCGGCGGCATGGCGCTCATCGTCGCCTTACCGAAACGGCGCAGCCTCCACGGAGATGCCCGCTGGGCCACGGTGCGCGATATTCGCCGCGCGGGCCTCTTGTCCGACCACGGCATCATCTTAGGGCGCTACAAGAATCGCTACCTCATGTTGCCGGGTCAAACGGGTGTCATCCTGGCGGCGCCGCCGCGCTCGGGCAAGGGCGTCTCGTGCGTCGTCCCGAATCTGTTGAACTGGCCGGGCTCCGTCTTAGTTCTCGACATCAAAAAGGAAAATTGGCAGATCACGGCAGGCTACCGCTCGCTCTTCAGTGAAGTGTACCTCTTTGATCCGTTCTCCGCCGACGGCCGTACGGCGCGCTGGAACCCGTTGACCTACGTCTCCGACAATCCGTATTTGCGCATCGATGATGTGCAGCGCATCGCAACGATGCTCTGTCAAGAGACCCCGGGGGCGGACCCCTTCTGGGTGAAATCCGCTCGCTCCCTGTTCGAAGGCATTGCACTTTACCTGTTCGAGCGGCGCGACTATGAGCGCGCTTATAACGCCGATCCCACCCACCAAGACACGATGCCGGTGGTGCCGGTCACCGTGGGCGAAGTGCTGCGCCAGGCGATGGCCTCGGACGAGGAGGGGTTCTCGAAGCACTGGAGGCGCATCATCGAAGGGTGGGCGGCGATCGGTAAACCGCTCTCCCCGCAATGTGTCTCGCTCATCATGGATGTCGTCGACTTGGCGCCCCCGACCGCCTCGAGTGTCCGCAAGACCTTCACCAGTCAATTGGACCTGTGGTTAAACCCGTTGCTCGACATGGCCACCGCCGAGAGTGACTTTGACCTGCGTGATTTGCGCAAGAAGAAGATCGGTGTGTACTTAGGGATCAAGCTGCGCGACTTCGAGCGCCTGCAGGTCGTGATGAACGTCTTTTTCCAGCAGGCGATCGGCGAGCAGACCGCGGAACTCCCTGAAAATAACCCACTGCTTAAATATCAGTTGCTGGTGGTCCTCGATGAATTCACAGCCGTGGGGCGTCTTCCCGTGATGTTGACCTCCGTCGCCTTTATTCCTGGCTACAACGTGCGCCCGCTGATGGTGATTCAAACGCCGTCGCAATTCGATGAGGTCTACGGCCAAAACGGTCGCAAGATCATGCTGAAGACCGTCGCGGTGCGCATTATTTTCCCGCCGAATAACATGGAGGATGCGCATAACATCAGCGAGGAATTGGGCTATACGACCGTCAAGTCGCGTTCGCGGACCGTGCCGGGAGTCATGGGAGGCGGCAAGCGCGGTCCCAGTACCAATGTGAGCGATCAGCGCCGCGCGCTGCTGCTGCCGCAGGAAATCAAGGAGATGCCCGCGGATCGGCAGTTGCTGTTCGTCGAACACGTGCTGCCAGTGAAGTGTCACAAGATCCGATATTTCGACGATCCGATTCTTAAGCAGCGGCTGTTGCCACCGCCCGGTGTGAAGAAGCACGACGTGTCGAAGTACAGCGGCGCAAGAACCGATGACCACTTTGCGATGTGGCAAGCGCGGATCAATCGGGACAATCAAATCGCGGGGCGGCCGGCACCCGGGCCCGGCGTGGCACTCCCCTCCGAGCCAATGGCAAGCCCATCGGCGCCGCCGCCCGCCGCCGCGTTCTCGCTCGATTTTAGTGGAGTGCAAATACCGCCGGGCCGGTATCTCACACCCTCGGAATTGGATGGTGCCGTGAAATCGTTCCTGGACGATCTTGAGGCGGCCTAACCGCAGTCGTTGCCGATATTCAAAGGGGACTCGGCACGATGCCTAAGAATCTCGATCAAACCGGCGTGATCCAGGTGGACGG
>JBKQPD010000052.1:0-5074 GCA_052145175.1 Binataceae bacterium (SeqCode)
TCGAACGATACCGAGACCTCATTCGGCATGGCCATGACCTCCTTGGAGAGCCTCCGTCTCGAGCCCAAGCATGCGATCAACCAAGCTATGACTCAATCTCATTATCTTCATAGAAAGCTTGAAACCGGCTCATAGTTGGGCCGGTACAATCAGTCGCCGCTTACCGCGGCATTTTGGGCATAGCCTGTGATGACGAGGATGCGCACTGCACAGATGGGGATCGGCGGCGCGAGGTCTCGATGATGTCGCAGCGACGCTTGGATCCTAATTCTTGCCGCCACAGCCACGCGTGCGCGTCAAGGAGCGTGTCGATCCATTGCCGCTTCTTCGCCATGCGGGTGCAGCCTGATGGGCAAGGACGTGTCGCTGCCGGGCTTCATGCGATCGTCTCGACTGCGGCCACGCGGCCTTATTTTTGAGTTTTGGGTCGTGCCGAGCCGCGCACGGCTAAATCCCGGCATGCGCCCCGGCGAAGCCGAGTGGGCCGCGCCATTGGGCCGCGTGCGTCGTACGGCCAAGCGGGTCCGGGGCATGTGGTGTGGTGTTTTGGTGGGGGTCGGCGGGATAGCCGCTCCTTGCCTCGCAGGCGCGGGCTACCACGGTCCGCCGATGGCCGGTTTGACCCCATCCATGCTGGTGGCCATGATCGTGATCAAGGTGCATGCCCGCAAATGAAATTCATCATTCCGGCATCAACGGTCCCGGGAGCCACGGTCTCCCATTGAGAATTAGGGTAGCCAACTCTTTCGTTCGACCCGTCTTCGTAATAGAAGACAATTACATCCCTGCGGTGATTTTTCTGAGCACAATTAAAAACGTCGTGTATCAGGGAATAAATCACCCATTTTCCTGAATTATCTTCTCGCTGCTTTGTATGGGGGCGCCAAACGGTTTTTATCCATGCTAGTCGGATCTCTCCAGATCCTTGAATGCTGGATGTGTCGACAAAATCTTCTGCGCCATCGCGGTGGCCCGTGCCAAGTAAAGTCCATTCCGCCGCCTGCGCCGCACCGCACGCGAGCAGCAGCGCCAGCATTATTGTCTTCTGCATCCTTCGCCTCCCTGGGCGGAAGTTTCCCACGCATCACCAGTTCATCACAACACATGCTCTTTGCTTCTATTATGCCGATGCCATGGCAAGCGTAGACTCGTGTCGTTAGATCCACCGTAGTAGAGTGTCCGCGGACATCGCCGAAGAGCTGCCGAGGAGTGACATGCCTGAAAGTATGCTTGTCGGAATCCTTGCGGGTGAGGAAGAGAGGCATCGGCCTATCCGGTCAAACCCATCACGGTCTACGTCACCGGCGCCCCAACGGCCTCACTTCATTTAGCGCCGTGGTTTCAGGCGGAGCTTTGCCGATGAGTCTCTTGCCCAAGCTTCCCGAGTCTGCCCGACGAGCCATGCGGTTTGCATTGGCGATCGGGATACTGGGATTGCTCGTGCTGAAGCTCAACAACGCCAAACCTTTCGAGCAGCTGGCTGCAACGAAACCGATTTTTGTCCTGCTCGCCATCAGCGTTCTAGCTATAGAAGATATGGCCCGCGCCTGGAATTGGACAAAGCTTATTCGTGCCATGTATGTCGCGCCGCGGGTCGGTTACGGCACAGTACTGCGCATCTATTGGATGAGCGGGTTCTTGGGTCAGTTTGTCCTGGCCGGGGTCGGCACCGATGCACTGCGCGCGGTAATGGCGACCCGAAGCATTGGCGGTCATCCCAGCGCGCAAGGAGCGGCCGTCGTAATGCTAAATGCCATTGGTCTCACCGTGAGTTGTGCAGCTGCTCTGGTCTGCGCAGCGTGGCTTGCGCTAGCGAGCCACCATCAAGGCGTGCGAATGTTCGCGGTGGTATTGTATGCGGGCGTTATTCTTGCGGCAGTCGTCGGCTACTGGCTATTGCATTGGCAGCGTGGCGCGGTGCTGCGCCTGTTGCGCCTTATGCCTGTCTCACTGGGAAAAGTCCGTCGCGGTTTGCGGCGATCCATATATCGTGTCCTGATATTTGAGCGTTACAAGATCAACGTGCTGCCTATGTTCGCAATCGCGCTCTTTACGCTTCTGACGCGGGCCGCCGTGTTCCCGCTGATTGGTCTTGCGATAGGGCTCTTCTTGCCCTTTGCGGCATGGGTGGCGCTAGTGCCGGCCTGTAATCTCTCTGGACTGATACCTTATTCCGTAGCCGGCTTCGGGGGAGATCAGGCGGCAATGGTGTATGTGCTGACCGGAAGTGGCGCAAGCGCCGGGGCTGCATTGACCTTTGCCCTTATTGTACCGTTTGTCGGTATGCTCACGAACACGCTCGGAGGCCTCAGTCTCCTCTTTGTCAAGCTAGGCGGCCAGACCCGCCCCTAGGCTGAACCCCAACGCTGCGTTAGCGTGCCGCGGCTCGTCCGCTGCCGCGAAGGCTCTTCATAAAAAAGAACAAAAGCAAAAGATGTCAGCCAAACAACGAATCCATCCTCCAACACAGGGACGTTGCCGAAGATGACCCTGACCAAAGATCACTAGGCTTCGTGCATGACTCGCTCGACGACGGCCGGCGCTTCCGGACGCTGAATGTGCTCGACGGTCGAATGTTGGCTTTATGTACAATACCGGTATGCGAGATCTGAAAATCACGAAGCTGAGCGATTAATTCGGTCAAAATCAGATTCTGTCGGCTTGCCTGTGCGGCCATACTCGCCGCTGCCATCCCAAAAACTTTCGCGGCGATTGCAGCTGAGATGCACGGCTCGCGCGGTGCCGATGACTGTTTTAATCGCGCGCAGACGAGAAAAGCTATGAAAAAAATGATCTTAATTCCGGTGTTTTTGAGCCTGATCTTTTTAGCGTGGGGCGCTCGCAAGGAGGGATTTTTTCCTTATCCCTCGGTCCCGATAACGATAGTGATTCAGAGTACAAGCCATATGATCGGTAACGGCTACCCGGGAAGTGCGGATGGCCCCCCTCCGTCTTCCAAAACGTTCTCTCAAAAACTGTACGGGTTTAACCTACCGCCCATGCCCTGCACGGATAACGTCGCACCGTTAGGAAACGGCGAGAATGTCCGCGACGCGACGTGTTGGGAGCATTGGGATAACGTACCGTTCTTCGGCGGCGGTGCACCTTCGAGCGGCGATACCATTTGGGTCGCATACTGGCGCGCTCCGAACGACCCTACAAAACCATTAGGTGACACACGCTATATAATTAACGCGGCTTATGCATCTTACGGTGCGTGTTGGTTGGCAGCTAAAAGACAACACGATGCGGAATACGCAACATACCTCGCCAACTTTCGAGCCAAAAGCCTAGCGAACCGTTACCCGATATTGGGCCCGCAGATTCAGTGCTCCGCACAAAACAATCCAAATGCCAAATGACAAGTACCGAGGTCATCGGACAACGAGTAATCTACTCGCGTGCCGTTGCCCACAAATGGATGCAGAGCGCGAATGATATCGAACATATTTGCCGCGTTACATCTAGAAATTTCGACCATGTAAAGCATGAACGGCCCGTGAAGGGCAACTTGTTTATTGCTTAGACGGCGGCCGGTGTATAAGCGGCACGAGCTAGTACTGAAACGTCTATAATAGGCGTGGAGGGGGTGGCGTTATCGAGTCGATGACATGAGCCAACCTAGCAATAGGGATGAACCTGTGACATCGACGAAGCCGTTTGAGATTTCAAAACACGCGGTGCTGGCAGCGAACCGACGCGTTAAAGCCAATCGAGGCGCAGCGGGTGTTAGCGGCCTCGGGTTCACCTTCAAGTCGCGGGCCTCGCGTAATAGACAAGGGAGGATCCTTAAGGGGTTCCTACCGGCTGCAAGTCGGGTCGCGATCATCCGCATGCTTCCGGCGGTCAAGAGCTGGCAGCCTCAACGGCTGACGCTGGCTACCATTGAGCAAGTCTCGGCGCGCTACAAAAAAGTACAGAGTGGCTGGTGGAATTATTATGGCAACTTCTACCCGTCGGTCATGGAACGCATCTCCTTCCAGGTAGATCGGAAACTGGCTCGGTGGACGCGAGTTGTATGACGCGAGAGTGTCACGTACAGTTTTGCAAGAGGCTGAGGGCGCAACTCCCTCCGCTCACATGCCAAAAGTCAAGGGAGCGCATCATTGTCGCGAGTCTCTCGGCACTTGCCGCGCTGTGCTACGCATGCTGGTTGACTGATGGCCACTTCAGCTTATTCTGGCGGCCGGGCAACGGCCTAAACCTGACTTTCAACAGCATGCTGGAGCACCTGCTGCGGGGAGAATTCGACGTCGATCCTGCGGCGGTAGGCATCGAAGGCTTCTCTCGCGATGGCCGCATATTTGCCTATTGGGGGATCTACTTTGCGCTGATTCGATGGCCCCTGACGCTTTTCCGCGGTGGATTGAGCATCGATGTAACTTACCTTTCCTGCTTTGTTGCGGTCTGCATCGCAGCGTACGCAAAACTGCGAACGCTGCGGCTCGTGTACTTAAGGAGTCCCCCCTCGGCGACCCGCACTCTGCTCTACGGCACTCTGACCCTTACGATTCTCTTCGCCGGACCACAGATTGAATTTCTCCGGGCGACTCTTTTTCAAGAAGTCTGCCTGTGGGCAGGGGCTTTGGCCGCAATATTTGGGTATTTCTCGATCCGCGGAATCATCCTCGGCCGATTCTCCGCATTGTCGCTGTGTGCGATGGCCTTGGTCGCAGGACTGGCGCTGATTGCGCGGGTCTCGACCGGCGTTGGACTCTACGCAGCGCTGGGGTTGCTCGTGATGACGATACTGATCCGCGCACCTCGGAAAGGCAACGATCCGGAACTCGTGGCCCGCCGCGCAACACCCTTCGCGGCGCGTATCCTGTCGGTTCGGTTCGTGCTGCCGATGCTGATCCTACTGCTATTCTCCGCACTGGTGGGCCTGGTGAACTACTATCGATGGGGCGATCCGCTGGTCTTCGCGGATTATCGTCTCTACCTTACAAATAGCGAGGAGCCAGGTTGGCTACCGCTCACGCAGGCCTACGGCTTGTTCAATCTTTCCCGCATACCGTTCGGCATTATTTACTATTTTGTCCCGATCTGGATTCTGCCCCGCAGCGACGGGCAC
>JBKQPD010000053.1:0-3061 GCA_052145175.1 Binataceae bacterium (SeqCode)
GACCTTGATGGTCAACGAGTTGTACCTGTCCGTGGTGTTTCGACCCCAGGCGGGCCTGGTGCAAGGCGCGGCGATGAAGCTCTTGTCCCGCAGCCACAAAGACAACGAGGCGCAGGAATTTCGCGACTCGCTCGATGCGTGCGCCAAATTGCGCGCACAGCTCTTGGCCTCGCTCGATCGGTACGAACCGGAGCTCTTAGGAATC
Organism: Binataceae bacterium (SeqCode); assembly: GCA_052145175.1. GTDB lineage: Bacteria > Desulfobacterota > Binatia > Binatales > Binataceae > JAJPHI01. The sequence continues at coordinate 206 of JBKQPD010000053.1, forward strand.
TACGAAAAAAACGGCCGGCAGTTCTCCTCGATCTTGGAGTACTTCGGCGTGCTCCTGAACGGCGAATGGCGCCCGGTGCCGCTGCCGCGCGCCTCGATCAGCGAGGTGCTGCTGACGACCCGGCCGTTCTTCGGCTCCGAAGCCATGGAATACCGCACGGCGACACAGACGCGCCTCGGCGCCTTCTTGGGGATCAAGGAGTACCCGACCCCGACCAGCGCCGGCATGTTCAACCTCTTGTTGACCGCACCCTACTCGTTCGTGCTCACCCAGAGTTTTACCTTTCTGCCGAAATCCACGGCCCAGCGGGTCTTGTCGGCGCAGTACAGCCGCATGCGCAACGCCCAGGATCTCGCGGTCTCGCAAGCTGAGGCATTGAAGGACGCGCTCGATCAATTGACGAGCAATGAATTCGTGATGGGCGATCATCACTTCACGCTCCAGGTGCTGGCCGATCCCTTTGTGGGCATGAAGGAAGCGGAGACTCGGGGGCGATTTAAGAATCTCCTCGATCATCTCTCGAACGCCCGGTCGATCCTTGCCGAGACCGGCATGGTGGTCGCGCGCGAGGATCTCGCGCTCGAAGCCGCCTATTGGGCGCAGCTGCCGGCGAACTTCGCCTTTCGCAGCCGCAAAGCGCCGATCACCAGCCGCAATCTCGTCGGCATGTCGCCATTCCACAATTTTCCCATCGGCCGGGCGAAGGGTAATCATTGGGGCGACGCGCTCACCATGCTCATTACCAATGCGCGCTCCCCGTTTTACTTCTCGCTGCACGCGAGTGACCCGCGCGCGGAGGACGGCGGCAGCCGCAAGGACATCGGCCATACGAGCGTGATCGGTCCCACCGGCTCCGGGAAGACGGTGCTGATCGGCTTTCTCGTGTGCATGCTCACCAAGGCGCACACCACCCAGGTGCTCTTCGATAAGGACCGGGGATTGGAAATCCTGGTCCGGGCGTTGGGTGGGCGGTATCTGCCGCTCAAGAACGGAGTGCCCACCGGTATGAACCCCCTGCAGCTGGAGCTCACCGCGAGCAACGTCGAATTCTTGAAAACCTGGCTGCGCCGGCTCATCGAGCGGCGCGATCGGCCATTCACGGTGCGCGAGGAGAGTGACCTGGACTTAGCGCTCCATGGCACCTTGAAATTGCCCGCACGCGCGCGGCGCTTATCCCGCCTGCTCGAGTTCTTGGACGCCACGGACCCGGAGGGAATGCACGCGCGACTGCGTAATTGGTGCGTATCGGAAAAAGGGGACTACGCCTGGGTATTCGACAATCGGGAAGACTCGGTCGCGCCGCTCCTTGAGACAAGTGCGCTGATGGGATTCGACGTCACCGACTTTCTCGATAATCCCGTCACCGGCGGCCCCGTGACCATGTACTTGTTTCAGATCGTCAAGCGCCTGCTCGATGGTCGACGCACTGTCGTATGGATGGATGAATTCTCCAAGCTCCTGTCCGACCCCTCCTTCGAGAGCTTCGCCAAGGATGGCCTTAAGACCTGGCGCAAGTTGGAAGGCGTCGCCGCGTTCGCGACTCAAAGTCCGAGTGACGTGCTCGCAAGTCCCATCGCCCGCACGCTGGTGGAGCAGACGCCGACGAAAATCTTCTTCCCCAACGACAAGGCAACGGAAGAGGATTACGTGCGCGGCTTCGGCCTGAGCATCCAGGAGTATTTGCTCCTGAAAGAGGGGCTGGAACCCGGCTCGCGCATGTTCCTGATCAAGCAGGGTCACCACAGCGTCGTGTGCGAACTCAATCTGCGCGGTTTCGAGTACGAGTTGAACGTCATCTCAGGCCGCATCGCCCACATCGAGGTGATGAATCGGATCATCGCCGAGGTCGGTCAGGATCCCACCTTGTGGCTACCCCGGTTTCGCGAGGCGACCGCAAAAGGTGCCTCACCCAATCCGAACGTGAAAGTCAGTGAGAGGCGAGTTGCAGTGGTTGAAACAACTTGAGGAGTGAGCCCATGTGCGGTCAATTACGTCGATGTTTCCTGGTCGTGGTGTTGGGGCTCGCGAGTGTCGGCGTCGCGACGCCGGCGAGCGCGGGGATGCCCGTTATCGATTCCGCGAACCTTGCACAAGCTGTTCAGGAGGTGCTCTCCTGGGGACAACAGTTGGAGGGGATGGCTCAACAGTACACCGAGCTCGTGCAGAGTTACCAGCAGTTGCAAAGCACTTACAATTCCCTGACCGGGCCCCGCGGCATGCAGAACTTGCTCACCGTCTCGCTCGCGAATCGTAACTACCTCCCCGCCAACTATTCGCAAATGACGGGTGTCATCAACGGCACCAGCACCGCCTACCCCGCGTTATCCAGTCAGGTACAAGCGGCCATTCAAACCAACGCGGTCCTGAGCACCCAGGGTGTCAACGGCCTCTCGCCCCAGGCACAGCAGTTCGTGCGCCAGTCGCGTCAGGCGGCCGCGACGTTGAGCATGCTCTCGCAACAAAACCAGGCAAACGCCAGCAACAACTTCAGCAATGTCCAGACCCTGATCAGCGCCCTCGGGGCCACGGCCGATACCAAGGCCAGCGCGGATTTGAACGGTCGGATCCAGTCCGAGCAGGTCATGACGCAGACCAATCAGATCAAGACCGATGCGCTCTACCAAAGCGTGCAAGCGCAACAGCTGCAGAATGCGCAGCTCGCGCGTGAAGCCGCCGTGAAGCAGCAGGGCGCGCAAGTTTCACTGACCCCGATCGCCTGGTAGCGGCAAATGGCCAAGCAAACTCTCGTGACGGTGGTGTGGCTGATCGCAGCCACTGGCTGCGGCAAGAACGAGGACGTGGCGCATCCCGTTTCGTGGTACCTGCAGCACGACGCCGAGAGGCAGGCGAAGGTGG
>JBKQPD010000054.1:0-2552 GCA_052145175.1 Binataceae bacterium (SeqCode)
ATTTTCAAGGAACGTCGTATTGGCGATCAGGCATATGTCATCCAGCAGCTCAACGGCGTGAACATCGGCAGCCGGCTCACCGACAATCGCCACGAGCCCGACGACTATCGCTTTCATGACGTATTCCACCTGGCGTTCGCCGCTGTCTTGGGCTGGTCGCCCGTTCTTCGTGCCCTCCTGAAACTCAAGCGCAAGAGTCGCCCTGAGATCGACGAGAATGAGGATGGTGCACGAGCGGGCATAATCGAGGAAGGCATCTCGACCTGGATCTTCAATCAGGGCGTCCGCAACGTCGATTTCCGTGCTGTCGCTTCGCTTGACTATTCACTACTCAAGGCCGTGCGCGAACTCGTTCGCGGCTATGAGGTCGAACAACGTCCGCTATGGCAGTGGGAGCGCGCGATCCTGGAGGGCTTCCGGATCTTCCGTGAATTGAAGCATCACCGCAGCGGCGCGGTGACGATCGACCTCAACCTACGCACCATCGAATTCAAGGCGATCTCATGAATCTACCGCTTTCAGACGTCAATGCGTTCATCGACGAACTCGCCGCGCTCAGATTTGACTGTGTCTTCAATCCTTACGCCGAGGCGTGCGGCGACCATGACACCGTCGATGCACCCGCCATTCGCCGGCGCAATCTGAAGCTCGTCCTGGACGCCGCTCTGATCCAAGGGGTCGACTCACTTTGGATTGCTCGCGATCTTGGCTACCGAGGCGGTCGTCGCACCGGTCTCGCACTGACCGACGATGTCCACCTTGCGGACCATGGTGAACTCTTCGGAGCGCTGCCGCTCGCCCGCGCAACACGGGGGCCGGCGGTCGCCGAGCGGACCGCCACCGTCATCTGGCGGGTGCTGCGAGATCTCAACCGCCCGATTTTCCTTTGGAACGTCTTCCCGCTCCATCCCCACGAACGCGGCGATCCTCTGTCCAACCGATGTCACACCCGAGCCGAACGCCAAGCCTGCCGACCGCTTCTCCTTTGGCTGCTTGAAACTCTCCGGCCAAGGACGATCGTGGCGATCGGGCGCGATGCACAACTCGCGCTCGCCAATCTTGACGTCCCTGCGGAAAGGGTTCGACACCCGAGCTATGGCGGGCACCTGGAATTCATCGACGGGATGTATGGCCACTACGCCCTTACCCGCCCGGCCGAACCCGAAGCGCTGCGGCTACTCTAGGCGCCACGCCCCGCGACGGAGACGCGAAACGCTAGCGTTTGCCCACTCGATTGTGTATTTAGAACAAGAAGGGAACGGTGCGTGCGGCTTTCATCTGGAGCATGGGCATGAGCGACAAGGTCTGCAACATCTTCATCAGTCACGTCCACGAGGACGATCACAGGCTTCAGCCACTCAAAGACCTTTTGGACAAGAATGGTTGCGCTGCGCGCGACAGCTCTATCAACAGCACCAACCCTAACGACGCCAACAACCCGGACTACATCAAGCGTGAGATCCTGGCTCCGCGCATCGAGTGGGCGGGCACGGTCGTGGTCCTAATCACGCCCGACACCAAGGACAGCGATTGGGTCAACTGGGAAATCGAGTACGCGCATAAGCTCGGAAAGCGCGTCGTCGGGGTCTGGGATCATGGCGAGAACGGGTGTGAGGTGCCGGAGGCGCTCGATCAGTATGAGAACGCCATCGTCCCGTGGCGTGCGGACCAGATCATCGACGCGATCTTCGGTAAGATCGAGGAATGGCGCGATCCTAAGGGCCAACCCCGGCCGGAGCGTCCGATCGCTCGATACCGCTGCGCTAGCTAGGCGACCGACCGTTGCGTCTGCATTCCTACGTGCTCGACCACGACTACGGCTTCGCGCCGAACCCGTTCTACGATGTATGCACGCTTGCGACCTGCAAACCCAGCATCCGCGAGCACGCCGCTATCGGTGACTACGTTGTGGGAACCGGATGTGCGAAGCGTCATCGGCGCGGCTTTCTCGTCTATTTCATGGTCGTCGATGAAATCACCACGTACGACGCTTACTGGGCGGATCCCAGGTTCGAAAAGAAGCGTCCGTTCTTGTGCGGCAGCAAGGTGCAGGCATTCGGCGACAACATCTACCATCGCGACCCCCAGACCGGTGAATGGTGGCAGGCGAACTCATTGCACAGCCAGCGGGACGGCAGCGCAAACCCGATCAACGTCAATCACGACACCAAATCGGAGGAGGTGCTGATTGGGCGCGACTACGCGTACTGGGGTGGTTTCGGCCCTGAAATCCCGGCCCAGTTCCGCGACTTCAATGGTGCCGATATTTGTGCCGGCCGAGGGCATCGAAACCACTTTGACGATGACCATCGCGATCAGTTCATCGGCTGGATGAGATCCCTTAACACCCGAGGCTATATCAGCCGCCCTCTCGACTGGTCACGAACCCGCTGACCGCAGCTCAGCTCCGGCTGTTCATGAAGCGCTAGTACCCAGAATCACTGAACCGCGAAGCTTGGCTTGAGTCGTTTCTGATGGACCTCGGACGCTGTCCATTCGAAGGGTCTTGCGGTCTCGTTGTAGGTTTCGATGAAGGTCGCGATATGGGCTTT
>JBKQPD010000055.1:0-19452 GCA_052145175.1 Binataceae bacterium (SeqCode)
TGCACTTGCCGGGGATGGTGCGTGAAGCGCTGTATGAGACGGTGATCGGAGCGGGCCTGGCGTGTGTGGACGAAGTTCTGGAAATGGAACGGGTGGCGCTGTGCGGCGAGCGCTACGAGCATCTGGCCGAACGTCAGGCGCTCCGTGCGGGACATGTGGCAAGTTCGCTGGTACTGGGCGGGCGGCGGGTCGCGGTAGCGCGGCCACGGGCGCGCAGTGTTGAAGGTCGCGAGCTACGGTTGCCGAGCTGGCGGGAATGGAGCGCGCGTGATCCATTGGGTGAGCGAGCCCTGGAACAGATGGTGCTGGGCGTCTCGACGCGCGGCTACGCGCGTTCGTTGGAGCCGCTGCCGGAGACAGTCCGCATACGCGGAGTCAGTAAGAGCGCGGTGAGTGAACGCTTCGTCTATGGCACCGAGCGCAAACTGGCGGAACTGATGAGCCGCGATCTGCGCGAGCTCCACCTGGTCGCACTGCTGATTGACGGGGTGCACTTCGGTGAGCACGTTGTGCTGGCGGCAGTGGGGGTCGATGCGCAGGGCGCCAAGCACGTGCTGGGGCTGCGCGAGGGCGCGACCGAGAACGCCGCGGCCGTTCGGGCTTTGCTGACCGATCTGGTCGAGCGCGGGCTTCCGACCGACCGCTCGTTGCTCAGCGTGATCGACGGGGCCAAAGCCCTGCACAAGGCGGTGGTGGAGGTGTTCGGCGCGCAGGCCCTGATTCAGCGCTGCCGCGAACACAAGAAACGCAATGTTGCCGACGCCCTGCCGGAGCGGTTGCGCGGTTCCATCCGCGGCGCGATGAATCAGGCTTACGCGACGCGCGACCCCAAGCGCGCCCGGCGCCTGCTCGAGGGTCTCGCCGGTCGGCTTGAACATCAGCATCCGGGCGCCGCGGCCTCGCTGCGCGAAGGGCTGGAGGAAACGCTGACGGTGATGCGCCTGGGACTGCCCGAGAATCTCGAACGGGTGCTGTCGTCCACTAATCTGATCGAGAATCTGTTCGGCCGGGTGCGCGAGATCGGCCGCCGGGTCAAACGCTGGCAGAACGGCACCATGGTGCTGCGCTGGACCGCCGCCGGGGTGCTCGAAGCCGAACGCGGCTTCCGCAAACTCGTCGGCTATCGCGCGATGCCGATCCTGGTCGCCGCACTGCGCGCTCACGACGCGCCGAGCAATCGCAGGGTTGACGATACTGACAAGGCCGCTTAAATGACTATTTGCCGCTCACTCAATTCCAACATCGGAGCGGACATCGCCCGGCTGGCTGATCGGGTGGAGGAACTCATCGTCCGACCGGAGATTCCGGACGACGCGAAAGCCTTTATTGAAAGCCGGGATATGTTCTTCCTCGCCTCCGTCGACCATCGTGGTTATCCCACCTGTTCCTACAAAGGAGGCACTCCCGGTTTCGTGAGGGTGGTGGATCCGAGAACCATTGCTTTCCCCAGCTACAACGGCAACGGAATGTTTCTGTCAATGGGCAATATCGTCGCCAACAGCAAGATCGGCATGTTGTTCATTGATTTCGAGATGCCCCACCGGGTGCGGATCCATGGCCTCGCGGGCATCGACCGGAACGATCCCCTGCTCGCGGAGTTCCTGGGTGCGGAACTGGTGGTGCGGGTCGCGGTGACCGAAACCTTCATCAACTGCCCGCGCTACATCCACAAATATCAGCGCGTGCAAACCTCCAAATACGCTCCGCAAGCGGGTTGCGAAGCTCCGCCACCACCGCAATGGAAACGCCTCAACGTGATCCAGGATGTGTTACCTGCCCGCGAGCGGGACACCGCCGAGAAACTCGGGGGGACCATCACCTTCGAGGAATACGGCGCACGCGTGCTTAAAGGGGACGGCTGACGCCGAGGCAGGTGGTAACCGGGAGGGGGCCGGTCCGGGTCAGTGACCACCCTCATCCCGCCAAAAAATAAAGGATTAATTGCGTCTAGTTGACGAGGTGATGATCTCGCTCTAGACTTGCGCCACCGACTTAACCAGCGCGAAACACAATTCATGTCCGCCTACACCGAGCTCAACAAACCGTTCCTTGATGAGCTCGCCGAAGATTACAACTTTGGGCGAATCAATAAGGTCGCGAGTCCGACCGAAGACCCGGTCAACCCCAATTTTGTAATCGAGGCGGCGCGCGGCCATTTTCTCTTGCGGCTCGATGCGGTCAAGAGCGAAAGCGAAATCCGCCGCGAGATCGATCTGCTCGCTTTCCTGCGCAAACACTCGTTCCCTTGCCCCCATCCGCTGCAGGACCGCACTGGCCGCTTCTATCGGGATTACGCGGGCCAATGTGCCTCCGTGTACCGCTATCACGACGGCCGTGTGCTGCAGCCCGCCCGGATGCGTTCAAGCCAGCTGGAAAACGTTGGGCGTACGCTCGGCGAACTCCATCTGATCGGCAAGGGTTACAAGAAGGGGATCGACAACCGCTTCAGTTTCGAGCGGGTGGCGGACCTCTATTTGGGCGTCCGCAATCGCCTGCCGAACTACTTTCGCAAGATCACGCGGACCCTCGAGGACGAAATCGAATATCTGACCCAGTACCTCGAGGGCAAGTTGCCGAAGGGAATCATCCACGGCGATCTCTACTGCGGTAATCTGCTGTTTCGCGGCGAAAAGCTGACGACGGTGCTCGATTTCGACGCCGCCTGCCGCGGCAAGTTCATCTTTGATATCGCGACCGCGGTCAACGCCCTATGCTTTGTCGACGGCAACTACTCGCTGGATCGTTTTCGCTACGTCTTGCAGGGTTATGAGTCGGTAAGGACGCTCTCGCTGGCCGAATGGGACGCCTTTCCCAACGAATTGCGCTATTCGTCGCTTCGTTTCACCGTGACCCGTCTCCACGATTTCTTTCTCAAGCCGGCGAATGGCGATCAGCGTGTGAACGCCGATTTTCGCGAATTCTTCGAACGTCTGCGCGTCTTGCGCCGTGAAAAAGAGGGCGGCATGGAGGCGCTCCTTATGGCGATGGCGACCGGGTACGACTATCGCAAATACCAGAAGGTGAAGGCCAACGAGCGGGTCAAGGCCTGAGCGCTGCCTGTTGCGTAGGTCGTTCCCGCTTGGCGCTACCCTCGTGGCCCCCATCTGCTGGCGATCCTCAGGCTGCTTTTTGAGACTCTTCGGTTGAGCGACCTGCTCGAAAACCCCCGTGGTCCGCTGCTCTGGCTCGAAGTCGCGCCGCCGCGCGGGCTCAACGCGGAATCGTTGTTGACCAGGCTCGGCGCGTTGCGCGGGCAGGTGGACGCGATCAACCTCGTCGACAATGCGCTGGGCCGGGTCAAGATGTCACCGTTGGTCTTTGCCGCGATGATCAAGCAGCGCCTGCAGATCCCGGTCGCGATCAACGTTTCCTGCCGCGATCGCAATCGCTTCGCCCTGCTGTCTGATCTCATTGGAGCGGCGGCGCTGGGAATCGAAGCGGTCGTCGCCCTGCAGGGCGACAAGTTGCCGCCGGACGGCAGCGCCGGAGCGCGGCCGGTGCACGATCTCGATACCTTTGCGCTCCTGCGGATGATCGTCGACCTGACTCGCGGCGATACCGGCGAGGGCAAACGCCTGTTACAGACCCTGCCCAAGTGGACGATTGGTGCGGTTGGTAATCCTAATCGTCCGGATATCGCGCGCGAGTTCGATCTGATGCGGCGCAAGGCCGCGGCGGGTGCGCGCTTCGTGGTCACGCAGCCGGTGTTCGAGCGGGACACGGCGCGGCGTTTCGTCGCCGAGGCGCATCGGCATGGACTCAAGGTGATCGTCGGTATCCTGCCGGTGAAGCGGGAAGCCATGGCGGTGTACATGAAGGAAAAGATCAAGGATTTGAGCGGCGCGGCGCAACATTTCGACCGTTACGCCGGGATGACCGAGGCCGTCGCGCGCCAAGCCTCGATCACGCACAATCTGGAGCTGATGGGCGCGCTGGCCGGCGAGGTGGCCGGCTTCAATATAATGAGTGGCGGCGGCCCCTCGCTCGCGATCGAGCTCGCGCTAGCCTGGCGGCGTCATCGCGAATCGTGACTGACCAGCGCGCGTCGTGACGCAGGATCGATCGCGGCGGAGATCTCCCACGGATCAGGACAAATTGCTATGAGCCAAAAGATGGATCGAGAACGCACTTCGGCCGAAGACGCCGTCCGCCAACTGCTACGCCATATTGGTGAGGACCCGGAGCGTGAGGGCTTGGCGCGGACACCCACGCGGGTTGTGCAGGCGTATGAGTTCCTGACCCGCGGCTACAACCAGGATCCGAAGGACGCGATCAACGGCGCGCTCTTCACCGAGGAGGACTACCAGGAGATGATCCTGTGCCGGGACCTCGACTTCTACTCCCTGTGCGAGCATCATCTGCTGCCCTTCAACGGCAAAGCGCATATCGCCTATCTGCCCAATCGCCATATCGTGGGGCTGTCGAAGATCGCCCGGATGGTCGAGATTTACGCGCGCCGACTGCAGGTGCAGGAGCGGCTGACGACTCAGATCGCGCACACTATCATGGACGAGATAAAGCCCTTGGGCGTGGCGGTTGTGCTCGAGGCCGAGCATCTGTGCATGCGGATGCGCGGCGTCGAAAAGCAGAATTGCTACGTCACCACCTCGGCGATGCTCGGGCGGTTTCGTACCCATCTGGAAACGCGCCAGGAATTCATGAATTTGCTGCGCAACGCCAAAAGCTGATCTCGAGCCTTCTGCTTTGAAACCCACGACCGCTTCGCCCGATCTTGAAGCGCTCGGCCGTCACGCGCTGCGCTACGTTAAGCCTGGCCAAATGCTCGGCCTGGGCACCGGCCACGCCGCCGACGCCTTCATCCGGGCGCTGGGCGCCGCGAAGCTCGGCGTGCGTGGTGTGCCGACGTCGAATGCCAGCGCGGAGCTTGCGCATTCATTGGGGATTCAACTCGACGAGTTGCGCGAAGTCACCAAAATTGACGTGGACTTCGACGGTGCGGACGAGGTCGATCCACGGCTCAACCTGATCAAAGGATGGGGTGGCGCGATGGTCCGTGAAAAGATCATCGCAGCCGCGTCGCGCAAGCGGATCTTTCTGGTCGGCGAAGAGAAGCTCGTCAAGCGGCTCGGGGAGCGCGGCAATCTGCCGGTCGAGGTCGTGCCGTTCGCGTTCGCCTACGTCTCGCGCCAAATCGCCAAGCTCGGTCTCAAGCCTCATCCGCGGGTAAATCACGACGGCAGCTGGTTCGTAACCGACAACGGCAATCGCGTGATCAATTTCGGGGTCAAGGCGATTCGTAATCCCGCACAACTCGAGGGCACGCTGCGCGCCATCCCCGGCGTGGTCGGCACAGGGCTCTTCCTCGGGATGGCGGAGATCGTGCTGGTCGCGATGCGCGACGGCTCGATCAAGACTCTGCACCGCCCATCACGCGCATCCTAGTCCCATCGAATCGGGTCGACGCTCGCCTGATTTGAAATCGCCAGAGTTTCTTAAGGACTTGGGCTCCCGGCCTTGAACGCTTCCCCGAGCATGACGATGTTCGTAGCTACAAGGTGAAGAGCGTAAGCGGCCAAGTGTGGTGGCACGCTCCGCACTTGCCCGCCTTGGCCGTGTGCGCCGATCTTGTTCCTTAACAGGGTGTTGAGGAAAGGGTGGAATCAGGAACTTGTCGGGTTTGGCCACGATAGTGAAGTGAGTATTAAGGTGTTCGGCCGGTTGTTCAGGCGATGGGCGGCGGCTGGGACCGGTCGCCGGCTGTCGATTTAGCCGCTGGGACAGAGTTTCGCGATCCTGAGGAGGTTGTAGGCCGCGCCTGCCAGGTACGCGGCGAGGCTGGTGCGCGCCACGCCGCGATAGCGGGTGCGGCGGAAGTTGCCGACCGTCTTGAGCCAGCCGAAGATCTCCTCGACCCGCTTGCGCGCGCGCTGGCTGATGCCATAGCCGGGCCAGCCGGTGGTGCGCAGATCAAGGGCCGAGCCCCCTGGCCGCCGCTCATTCTGCGCCACATGCGGCGTGACGTTGAGCGCCCGGCAGCCCGCCACGAACTCGGCGCGATCGTAACCCTTGTCGGCCGCCACCGTGATCCGGTGCAACCCGCCCACCCCTTCCAGCATCGCCAGCCCCTGTTCGCATTCGGCCCGGCCGGTGGCCTGGCCCACGCGCAAGTCGACTAGAGCCCGTTGCGATTCTCCATCAGCACGCTCTCGGTGTAGCAGAGCCTGGCCTCCTTGCCCGCGCCCTTTTTGGCCAATCGGGCTTCGCCATCGGTCGTCGACCGGTGGGTCAGGTTGTGCCGCCGCTCGCCGTGAAAGTCCACGCTCGGATTGCCCGGATCCTCCGGCGGCGGGCGATCATTGGGCTCCTCACCCTTGGGACGCAGACTCTTCAGCGACGCCCAGGCCTCGATCAGGGTGCCGTCCACCGTAAAGTGCTCGTCGCTGGTCAGCTTCAGCGCGCGCGCCCGCTCCACCACCGTGCGGAAAAACTCCCGCGCCACGTCGTGCGCCAGCAGCCGCGCCCGGTTGCGCGTGAAGCTCGAATGGTCGAAGCCCGGCTCATCACACTGCATATCCAGGAACCAGCGGAACAGCAGGTTGTAGTCCAATTGCTCGCACAGCAGCCGTTCGCTGCGCACCGTATACAGCGCCATCAAGAGCGAGGCTTTCAACAAACGCTCGGGCGGAATCGAGGGCCGGCCCACCTCACTGTACATCTGCTCGAACAGCGGCGAGAGTTCTTGCAGCGCCGCTTCCGCCAACGGCTTAATCCGCCGGATCGGATGGCCGGCAGGCACCCGACGCTCAGGATTTACCAACGTCAGCATCGTCGCCTGTGGCCGATCAAATCCCCGCATTGCCCTCTCCCCCTCAACCCCGCCGACCTCCTTCAACTATACAGCGGCAAAACCATCCGTCGATCCATTCTGCAGGGAGTTTTTCAACACCCTGTTAGGGTTGCCAGACCTTCCATCGATGACTGAAGGAACGGCGGAATGAGGCCGTTATCGATAACGATCTTAATCAATGGGATCGCTGTCGCGTTTGCTGGGTGCGGCCACTTCTTCAGATCGCAAATCACCTCGAGCGTGCTCTCGAAGGCTTTGAGTGCGCCTGCGATGGCATCCTCGCGCTTCTTATGGTCATCTGGTTTGGCCGTTCTATACGACTCGTGAGCGTGCAAGAACTCCTCGTGCGGGCCCAGAAAGCGGGCATCCGACAAAAGCGATAGTGCGGGCTTTACCGCTTCGGCGTGGACGAATTGGCTGTCGATGCGGATAATCTCACCGTTTTCGAACTGATAACCAACTTCCGCCTCGCGGAGACGAAAATTAAGCTCTGCGAGCGCGTCATTGGGGCGCTGTTCCAAATCCCTCCTGACTGCCTCCAGTTGCCATTGCCCCTTGTCGAGTTTCGCAAGATTCTGAATCCGCCGGAAAGTCACCTCGATGGTATCGAGAATATCTTCCACGTTCGTTGCGGACAGCAGATAGTGGGCGCATCGGTCCAAGTCGTTGTCAGCCGACGCCAACTCGAACAGACCTTTTTCTCTTGCCAACACGGAATGGATCTCATTCCACCAATCATCGCTGTTGGGCGGTCTCTGTCCAAAGCCGTAGCTATGCCGGTTCGAGCGGGAACATTGGCCTATGGTCCCGCGCCAAATGTGGATAATTTGAACGCGAAGCGAATGTGGCACGTCGTCGTATTGATAGACTTCGGCCTTTCCGGCGTTTTCTAGCTGCCGCTTACGCCTGGAATATAGGGATGAAATAGCCATGAAACTTCTTGCAGTTATTGTAACTCATCCATAGCACCCGCGGTATTCCTGGTATTGTGCTGGTCGCGATGCGCGACGGCTCGATCAAGACCCTGCGCCGCCCATCACGCGCATCCTAATCTGCTTCGGCTTCGTCGGAGCTGCCTTGTTTGGGGCCGAATGCGATGCCGCGTTTGGTCTGCCGGATAAACGCGACCAGCTCCGCAACTTCGGGTGCCAGCGGCGCGGCCTTTTCCAGCCGCTCGACCGCGCGCCGCAGATGCCGCCGCTCGCCGAAGAGAGTCTTGAAGGCGTCGCGCAACGCACGAATCGACGCCACGCTGACTCCGGCGCGCCGCAGCCCCACGACGTTAATCCCGCGCAGCGTGTGGGTCAGGTCCATGATGCAGAACGGCGGGACGTCGCGGCTGGTGCGGCTCAGCCCGCGCATCATCGCGAGCCGCCCGATCCGCACGTACTGATGCACCACGCAGTTGCCGGAGACCAGCGCGCGATCACCGACCTCGACCCATCCGGCAAGCAGCGCGCCGCCCGCGATAATCGTCTCGTTGCCGACGCGGCAATCATGGGCGGCGTGCGCATTCTGCATGAAGAAATTGCCATCGCCGACGATCGTGATCTCGCCGTGCTCGCTTCCACGATGGATCGTGACGCCTTCGCGAAAAACATTGCGGTCACCGATTTGCACGCGGCGCGGCCCGCCAGTGTAGGTGATATCCTGCGGCTCGTCGCCGATTACGGCATTGGGATGGATTACATTGTCGGCGCCAATCGCGGTATCGCCAAGAATCGTGACGTGTCCGATCAGCCGGGTCCGCGCGCCGATGCGAACGTGGCCGTCGATCAGGCAGAACGGGCCGACTTCCACATCGTCGGCCAGTTCGACCTCGCCGTTCAGCACGGCGCTCGGATGGATGCGTCCGCTCATCGTTCAGACGCGATCAGATGAGTGCGTCGCGCACTTCGTGGCCGAGCAGGATTTTGCCCGTGCTCTCCACGATCTTCGGTGAATTCATCGTATGCTGATTGATCGTCATGAGGTCGCGCAGCGGCCGGTCGAACGGTCCCGACGCATAGACCGACGTTCCACCAACCACCTTGTAGAGTCCTTCGACCGCTTCCAGACAGGCGGCATGCGCATGCGTGATTGCGATCCGGTAACGTGCACGCTGTTGGATCGATACTTTCTCGCCCGCCAGCAGGGTTCGCCAGATATCCCCCATTTGCTCGAAGATGTAGGCGCGGGCGGAGCCGACCAGCGCCTCCGCCCGGCTGATCGCCATCTGGGCGTAAGCTTCGTCGCGCAGCATCACCGGCTTCCCGGCAGCCATGCTCATCGTGGTCGTTTTGTGGGCGGCAAGCTCCACGAAAGTGTTAATCACACCGCGCGCGATACCCAGGGTCACGCCGGGCAGGTTATAGGCAAACATCATCGGGAAGGCGTAGAGCGGGCCCGGCCGCACCGGACGAAAGGGAAACGCAGCACTCCGCTCCTCCGGCACGAAGACGTCTTTGATCGCGACGTCGTGGCTGCCGCTGCCGCGCAGGCCTGTCGTGTACCAGGTATCGAGCACCTCGCATTGGGCGGCGGGCAGAAAGCAGACGCGTTGCTCCGGACGGCCTTCCGCGATCAGCTTGACGCTGTCGTTCTCATAAATCGTGCAGGTGCCGGCAAACCACTCGGAATGCTGGCAGCCGCTTACGAAGGGCCAGCGCCCCTTGACCCGGTAGCCGCCCGCGACCCGGTCAGCCCGGCCACTGAAGATGAGGCTGCCGCTGCTGGGAGCTTCGAGGTCGTGGTACATCGCGCGGCCGACGGCGTCGTCGAGATAGGAGGTGAAATAGCCGCCGTCGCTGTTGATCATCGCGCACCAGCCGACCGAGCCGTCAACTTCTGCCAGCGCTTCGATCACACGGATCTGCGTCAGCGGGTCGAGCTCCGGCCCGCCCCACTGTTTGGGCATCGTCATACCGAAGATGCCGGCCCGCTTCATCGCGTCGACCAGCTCGAGCGGCAAGCGCCGGCCCTGCTCGATCATCGGGGCGGATTCGCGGATTTTCGGCGCCAAGGCGCGCGCCGCCTCCAGGATCGGGTGACTGTTCTGATCGCTATCGGCGGCCATCGGCGAACCTCCGCGGAATTGATGCCCAACCCTATGGGGGAAAATTGCTTCCTTCAAGCACCCGCTCTAGTATCTCCCCAGAATCGCTGCCCCCGGAGAATATCATGCCCAAGAGCGCGAAACCGTTGAAACCCGCCAAACCCGCCGCTGCGAAGGCCGCTGCGAGCCATCCGCTGGAAGGCAAAAAGGCACCGGCTTTTGCGCTGAAGGATGCGACCGGGCAGCCGGTCAAACTTAAAGACCTGACGGCGCAAGGCGTGGTCGTGCTCTATTTCTATCCCAAGGACATGACTCCCGGATGCACGACGGAGGCGTGCAGCTTTCGCGACAACCTCGGCGCCGTGCGCAAGGCGGGAGCGCAAGTTGTAGGGATCAGCGCGGACTCCTCAGCCTCCCATCAGAAGTTCATCGCCAAGTATGAGCTGAACTTCCCGCTGCTCGCCGATCCCGACAACAAGGTCACCACGGCGTACGGTGTCTACAAGATGAAGTCGCTCTACGGACGCGAATACATGGGTATCGAGCGTACGACGATGATCATCGATCGCGGGGGTGTGATTCGTAAAGTATTCCCGAAGGTCAAGGTCAACGGGCACACCGACGAGGTTCTGGCCGCGTTGAAGGCGCTCTGATTCGGAGTGACGCAAACACTCGCGCCCGCTCGATTACTTTGATCCGGTTTTATGGTGGAGGAAGCCGACACCAGGCACGGGCAGACCGCCAAGGCTTGAACTAGTCAGCGGAAACCGCGTTAAATTGTGCAGAGCGCCCCCTTAGCTCAGATGGATAGAGCACAGGATTCCTAATTCGAGGCTTCAGCTTTCGCCAGTGTCCAAAGCCTTATAAATCCTACAGTTTTTGCCTGCTGACCTTCCATCAAAAACCGGACTTTCTGCCCGTTTCCAAGCTGATGGCTGTCAAAATGGCTGTCAAAATTCGACCCTAAAACCTTGCCAACCTCTCGGCTAGAACCGCCATTTCAATAGGCCTTTTCGCACTTTGCCCAAGGTCTCAGGGTAACACCGCCAGAGGCCAGTTTGCGCTTGTGCTCCGGCCTAGGGAGGCTTTTGCCCTCCCTGTGGGATCGAAGCTAGGTTGAAGTCGAATGGGCGGGAGGTGGGGAGGCGATCCCGCATCGACCTCTCTCTCGGGGGTCTGACCCCTCGCTAAAATTTCAGCAATGTTGGCACTGAAAATAGATCAAAGGACATGTTGACCAGTGCAGACGCATCCCGTGCTAATGCTCCAAAAGTCGCCATTTGACTTTCTTTGTCTTCTTCGTTTATGTCCGACCAAGCAACTATTGTCGGTCATAGTCCAGAATTGGCCAAAGCCGACGAATCGATCAGTTCTAGGGGGTAAGGTGAAATGCCACGCCACTTGGGGAACGAGACAAGCAGAGCGACGCAGGTCAGTTTCGTCCACTGCTTCATTCGCGCCGCAATTCTCGCTGTTTGCGCATCGCTGCTTGGTTTATCCGATCCGCAGAAAGCGCTTGCGTCGATTCCCGATTCCAACGGCGTCTATCACGGGTGCGTCAAGACCGGGCTGAAAGGTCAGCAAACCGTGTATGTGATCGACACGGCGGTCACCACCAAGTGCAGTGCGGGCTACACCGCTGCCACCTGGAACAATAAAGGGCCGACCGGACCTGCCGGACCAACAGGCGCAATAGGACCAGCCGGAGCAACCGGGGCTCAGGGACCGCAAGGGCTGGTGGGACCAGCCGGTCCAACTGGTCCACAGGGTCCAGCGGGATCGCAAGGACCACAAGGGCCAATCGGCCTAACCGGAGCCATTGGGGCAACAGGGCCAGCGGGTCCAGCAGGTCCACAGGGTGCAACTGGTCCAGCAGGTCCTCAAGGACCCACGGGTGCTACCGGCTTGACCGGGCCTGGACTCACTTGCGGGGTGCAGAACTTTACATTCATCCAAGTGGCCCTGGGCAACGACCCGACTGGGACCCTCCAATGCTCTGACCCGGCAGAATTCATCACGGGCGGCGGCTGTGGTATTGCCACCGACAACTGTGGCGGCGTTGAAACACCTTTGTGGAACCAGCCGGACGGGACTGCGGCCTGGACCTGTGGTTACCATTACCTTCCCAATCCTGGATGCACCGTAACATTTACAGTGTTCGCAATTTGCTGCGAACAAGCCGCTACGCCTACTCCAACCCCCTAACAGGCTGTTGACAAAAGCTTGAATTTCATTCGTTTTATAGTTCGTCAAAGTGAGTAGTCGAAGTCGTGGAGGAAGGATCCTTTTTCGTTTATGCCCTACCAAGCAGCTATTGTCGGTCATAGTCGATCAGCTCTGGGGCTAGATGAAAATGCAACGCCACTTGGGTAACTCCACAGAAAGCCCGCCACCTGGTTCTTGCTCCGCGATTAACCTTGAAACAGAATTAATCGGCAGTTTTGCGGTCCCTAGGTTTCTGCTTCTGTCGAGCTTTCAACCGCCTTTTACTTTACAACGAGAAACAACCGAGATTTCTCAGAAAAGGTTCACGTTTTTGACATCTGAAACTGATTATAGAGCCTGCAACTAACTGGCGACTCATCGCCCTACCTGATTAAGTTGTCTAAACGTGCCGAATTGTACTAAATGCGGGAATCAAGTTGGGGAAAGCCAGCGCTATTGCGGCGACTGCGGTTCGCCATTATCTGCCACAACTCCGATCCTCCTCACCAATCGCAATAGATTACCACCCAAGCGGATTTTGTCCGCCGCGCTGAGTGGCGTTGTTTTACTGGGCGCGATTTTTTACCTTTCAGTCCGTTCTGTTGTAGTTCGACCCACTCCGGTCAACACGCCAACGCCAACTAGGCTCTATTCCGCGACCGATGCGAAGGCTCAGCAGGCTTCGTCTGCGCCTAAAGCACAGGCCAGTAGTCCAAGCTGTACTATAGATGCCGCGAGACTAGCGATAGTAGGCGTCGATCCTTGGGTGAAAAAGGCGAACTACTGCCACGCCACGACCCCTATCTGTCAGCCATCAGAAAAACGTATGATCGCTTCTTTGCACTGTGGGCGAGCTTTGGAATGGTATGTGTTTACCGAGTCCTTCGAGGGAACCTGGACACTTGCTTGGCAACCGGGTGGGCCGGGTTCAATACCTCCGAACTTCGTTGTAGACGGAAGCTTGAAGGCCTCAACCGACGACCCGAATGATCTCATCATCTCCGAACCCATGTTTTACGATACACCTACTAATTGTCATGGTGATGCGCGCACTGGCACCCTTAACGAACACGGTTGTGAATTACGCCCAACCGGGCGTGAGACTCAGTATCATTTGCATTGGACGGGACACAAGTTCGCTTTGGTAAACACGACAATCAGTGAACCTCCTTGTACTGAAGCTACCGCGCGTTCAGGGTTCGAGATGTTCAGCAATCCTTATCTGACAACGGGCCGGTGCTACCTCGTAACCGGCCATATAATTCAATGGTTCGGTCCCAACGAGGCGTTGACGAGTTTGGATTTTAGTAGCTCCGGCTTTGCTGTCTATGTTGATTTTCCCGAAACTCCGCCCAAGATTGTTCTGCGAGCGTTAGTCCGTGGCGAAGGAGCTTATACCTATTACAATGTTCTTGGTGGTATCCAAACAGTTCCGCGAGTTCGGGTCATCAAGATTACCGGCGAAGGAGCGCTCTAAAGAAGAATGTGAATTATTTATCGTACCTCTTACTGGGCCAATGTGCAGGCCCCAACTTTTCAGTGTAGCCTAAAACTCGCCTAAAACGTGCCATATTGTCCAAAATGCGGGACCCGGCAGGTTCTCGAAAACCAGCGCTATTGCGGACACTGCGGTTCGGCATTAACGCTTATAACTCCAATCATCCTCACTCATAGGAACAAGTTACGACGCGAGCAGATTTTACCCGTCGCGCTGCTCAGCGCTGTCTTGGGCGCGATTTCTTACCTTTCAGTCAGGTTTTGGGTTGTGATTCGACCAATGCGTGAGCCGGAGCACAACGCTCCCGAGCTTCATTCAGTTTCACATACCCCAGCCTTATGTACGACGGCGGCTGCGAGGGCGGCTGCTATTGCAGCGCCAGATCCTAACCTAAACGATTTGGCTTCAAATCGAAGCGTCTCTTGTTTTTGAGCAAGCCCCAATCTGTCAAACGTCATCGGCCCATGCTCTCAGACGGATGACTATCTCGTTCACCTGTGGGTCGGCGGCAATCCTTTACTGGTACGTTTTCAACGAAACGGCTGAAGAGGCTTGGAAGCTTTCTTGGACACCTAGCGGTAGCCTGAGGGAAGTGAGGGGCGGTAGTCTGAAGGATTCAACCGACAATCCGAGCGATCTCATTTTGACGAAGCCAATATATCTCGATTACGATGCTGACTGCTGCCCGACTGGTGGCAGTACGGCCTACGTGTTGCGATGGCGAGACAATCAGTTTGTCGCTACCCAAACGCTCGAATCTCCGCATTCGGCACAGGCAGCTTGCGTCTTTACATCAAAGGTAAGCATGGTGAACAAGAACGACCTTGCCGAGGCCGCAAAAGTTGACGCGCTAGTGAGTCCCGATGGTTCTCACGTGGACCGAATAAGCAATACGCCCCTTCGCGAATCCGTGCGGGCTGTTGGGTTGTGGTTGACGACCCGAACCGCTGGATTCGATCCTTCCGTTTCTACGTACCGTCAGATTATTATTTACATTTCATTTTTGCCAGTCGCGGCGTGTGCGAAGAAACACGCAAGAAGGTGGCGGACCGATATCCGGCATATCCAGCGGGAACTGACGGATTCATTGTTAAACAGATCTTGGAAGAGAGCCGTTGTGAAGCAAGCGATGGAAGCCAACGGTTCCAAGTGACCCCATGACTACGATGCTTTTACACACTGCCTCTGAACACTTTAGGAAAGCACTGATATTAGTCAGTCTCGTCACCTTCCGTCTTGCACCAAACGCCGTATAACACTATTTGCAATGGCTGCCGGGATTGAAAATAGTAGCATTTTCACTACTTTCAATCGTCGAAAATCAGAGAATCAGGTAATATAGATGGTTATTATGGCCAAGTGCTGAAGGCAATTGTAGATAGCACGGTTTATGGTTGTAGAAGAGCAAGGTGATGATTCTCTCTTGAGCCAGAACCATGCGCTGCTTGGCCGGAAACGGCCCTTAGAGCTACGCAAAGGCACGGATGCTAGGGGTATACTGCCCTTGGGCGACAGGCTGTATAGTTTCAAAATATAGCGTATATTTGTCGATAGTATAGCTTTGGTTAGCAGTAGCTTCGGACCTATGGTTGCAAGTTGCTCACTTCATTATTGTCGCGATGAGACTGTTGGCTTGCTGTTCGTAGATCGGACAAGCTGTGATGGCCCAGGCGCCTTGCGTCAACCCGACCAACTGGTCCCGCAGCAGGGTTGCTGCCTCGTCTTGAGTGAACCCTAGGAGTTCCATTGAATTGATCATCGAGTCAGCCACGGACTTAAAAGACTCTTGGTCCGGAATATGACCGGAATTCACAACCTGGTTGAGGAGGTCGTTCGACCCGCAGAGCAGACCGCGAGCAAGAATGATCTTATTCTGATTCGGGAGGTTCTCAGCTGCTGAACTCCGGTTCGTGTTGCCCTCGTCCTGGTCGTTCTGATCCGAAGGGGAGGATCCGGCTGAGGATTCTGACTGGTCTTGAAGCTTTTCATGGATCAGCTTCAAAATTGGATACTTGGTCTCTTGGTCTTCCTGAATCGTCTTGACCCGGTTTTCCCAATGTTCCGCTTTCTCATCGTTCGTATCTACAGTCTTGTAGTACATTACTAAGGCGTCGGCTGTGTCGTCATCATCAGCGCCCTGACGCTCTGCCTTTTCGACCAAGTGGTGAGCCTCCGTAAACTGGCCTTTTCCCCAGTATATGCCCGCAAGCACGACGCCTACCGCTAGATTTCCATCGGCAGCGGACCGTTGCAGCAGGTCCATCCCTTTGTGGTCATCCGCTGTCACACAAGCGATACCACCCTGATAGGCCATTCCCAAAGTCGCTTCGGCATCCGAATCATGCGAATTTGCTGCTGTGTTCAGCCAGTGTAGGGCTTCCGCGCATTCCGCTTTTGACGTTCGACTGTTTTCAAGTTGCTGTTCCATTTGAGCAGACGGCATGTTGTTGGCATTTGCATAGGCCAACCCTAAGGCTTTCATTTGAGCAACTGAAGCATAATACTCGTGGCCGAGTTGGGCCTGCGCCGCCAAATCTCCAGAAAAAGCAGCTTTCTCCAGCCACGAAATCGCTTGCTCACATAGAGCATTCGCTTGCATGTTTGCCCCGTTGCGCGGGTCAAACTTGTCTCTGAGCTTAGCCAGGGCGGGATCGTGTACCCTCAACCAAGCGGTTGATGGTGCGCAGTTCTTAAGAGGGACGAGTGATTCGACTTTTGTGCCATAGTAAAGACCCAGGCCGTATTGTGCGGCGGGTATTCCCTTTGCCGCCGCCTGTTGCAGCGTTTGAAGGGCGGCCTGGTCGTCGGAAGCCGCAGCATCAGCTAAGGATCTTGCAGACCTGTCCGTGACCGCAGGGGTCGGAGACACGACGACTTTCGGTGGGACTGCGATAATCGCGGCGCTTTCCTGCGGAGGCTTCGATATGCGCTCGGGATGAGACTGCGCCGTGACCACCTCTTCGCCAACCCAACGTGCGATCAACGCTCCAGCGCAAAATGCGAACAACACAACTCCGACTCCAGCGATCCGAACACTTGTTTTCATGGCGTGCCCCGATCCCGCAGTTTAACTGCGCATTCAATCTCCCTTCTTGTCGGTTCCGAAGTGCATACCCAGCCGATGCCAGCGTCTCTAGACTGTCACTACGCGCCGAACCTTTGATATAAGAACTTCTTTCGCCATTCGAGAAGCGACAGCAATCGCCCTCAAAACGCATCCGCAGGCGTAACCTTAAGGCACACGAGGCTCGACGCATCGCGTCTCTTAGCACACACTAGTCTGTTTAAGCAAAAGCCAGAATAATGCCCAGGTCAAGACGCGGAGGGTCACTGAGCAGTCGCAGAAACGCTTGGAATTGTTGAGTTGTGGCTCAAATTTCGATAGTTACCGGGGTTAGTGGGGCATCGGCGTAAGCGTGTACGATCTGGCTGTGCTGGGTTTAGCACTCATAAGACAAGCATGAACGGCTGTTTCCAACCTTCAGACAGGTTTAGCGACTAATGCGAATGGTTGTCAAAGCTCAGGCTCCTGCCAAGACCTTTGGGGCACGAGTCCGACAACTCCGACACGGAAAAGGGTTCATTCAAGGTGACCTTGCTAAAAAAGTCGCGGAGCGTCTCAAGCAGCATGACAATGGACGCTTTAGCGCTAGCTACCTGAGCAAAATTGAAAGCGAGCAATTTGGGCCACCGTCAGAGGCCGCAATTGTTGACCTGGCCGCAGTCTTAGAGGCTGACACCGATGAACTCTTGGCGTTGGCTGGTAGGGCTCCGATTGGATTCGAGGAGAAACTTAAGCGGAGTCCTGCGACTAGAGCCTTCTTCAAATGGGCTATGGAAGAACTGACGGAAGACGATTGGAACGCCCTATTGAGCCAAATGAGGCACAAAGATGGCAAAGCCGACTTGAGTTAAATCTCAACTCATATCCAAAACATTTCTCATCATAGGTTTCTAACAGTTTGAATATCGTTCCGAAGCCAGTCCTCGTACCCATCGTTCACAACAGAACGTGGCCAGCTTCCATAACCAATGTCCTAGACCAGTAAACAACAACAGGTACCGATCATCGCGGTTGGATGTTTGCTAGTCATCTTAGGCTAGTTACCGGGATTTGTTCTTCAGTTTTGCCACCAGCGATGCCAGTGCTCTTGATTGGTGTCACTCTATTTTCGACTCAAGGCCTCCTGTCGCTTCAAAAGCTCAGGAAATGCAGACCTTTCTTCGCCGATTGCTGGGTCATTCTTCATTTGTGCAAAACATCTGCCATAGTCGGCGTTACGGCATGCATCGTGTCCCCCATTAACACAATTGCTAGTAAATAAGGACGGATTGCCAACAGGCCCTCTGACCGAAGCGGCAAACGAGTCCCGAACTCTCGCGAGTGAAGGGCTTCTGGAAGGCAACATCACGCGGTCCGCAGTTAAAGGCCCGAAATACAGATTCAATCAGTGCAGACGCCACACCGCTCCTCCGGTACCCGCGAGATACCGTAATATGTGCAATCCCAATTAGAGAACGACTGAGACAGGTCGCTTCCATCGAAAATTTTCGACCTTGAGACGCCAACAACAAATCACAAAGACTGATCTCCATAGCATCAAGCTGTCGCTCCACAACCATCAGCAAGCCTATGATCCTCCCTGGTCTGCCGGTATCGGGCGTGCGTGCCCAAAGCACTCTCAGACCTCGATTGATGTCACCACTCCGATACGTAGCACGGTCATAATTTGTTTCCTCGTTTGCTAGGGAAGCCGCTCCCGCAAATGACTGGTCCAGGCTTTCTGCGGTCCCACTTCCTGCATACAAGATCTGAAAGCCTTCATAGGTTGCGACCACATCTACAGCTCGACCGTGCCTCGTTCTAACGCCGTTCAATACCACATCGTGGTATCTCTCATGAACTTTGGGCTTCCCCAATTCGTAATTGCGTAGGCCGCACTCTTGACAACTCCATTCGTCAGTCATTTGCTCCAATTCACAAACCACGGTGTTGGCTAAAAGAAATTCCATATGACAACTCCTTGAAATTGTTGTCGCTGAGTCTTGCTTTCCGCTATCAGCTAGACACACTGATTCATTGGCAATCTCTTGCCTTTCAAAACTCCCTTCCAATTGAACTCTGGTTGGTTACTTTTCCCAAGCTTGGGAATTGAATTCGACGGTCGATTAAGGCTTAGCTCTTAGTATACCTTGACAGCGGGAATCGAATCAAATACTCCCTATAATAAAAGGATTATTTCTATTCCCTCTCTCTTCCCTGTGTCATTGTATACCGGGAATGGCAGGCTCGGGTATCGTTTCAATTCCCAGTTTCCTCTATCTCGGTGTTATCGATTTGAAAGCCGGAATTGCCATCTACGAGGAAATGCTTGAATGGATCACCGCTCCGCCCCGACTGCTCTCGTCGAATTTTGCCACGATCAATCAGATCCCTAAGAACTGCATTCAGAGTTTCACTACGTACAGCAAGTTTCTCACGTAGCTCTTTCAATGTTAACCCCGGATTAGTTCGCAACAAACGAATCACCTGAGCTTCGAGTTGGGCTTTTTCATACTCTTTGAAATCTCCAACACAACCGAGTTGACGGGAGTGTGGATCGTAGCTTAAAAGAAGTTGATTGATATTGTGGCCGAAACGTCCTTCTGAACTTAGACATCGGCTGTCACCTTTCTTGGTCAATAATAAGACGGTGTCAACCGCACCTCGGATCGCTTGAGAACCGAGAACCTTATCGAAATCGTCTCCTTCGCCTGTGCCTTTGGCTGCATGGTGAAGCATCATGATATGGCAGTCACTGGCACGGCTAAGATTTATCAGAGGCGTGATATGCTCATTGATCTTTGCGTAATCGTTGAAGTCTCTAGGGTGAATCGCCTTGCCAAGGGTGTCGATTATAATGAACG
>JBKQPD010000056.1:0-5713 GCA_052145175.1 Binataceae bacterium (SeqCode)
AGGTCGCCACGGTGAGGCGTTTCGCCGAAGCCGTGGCGGGTGAGGGCACACGGAGTTCCCACCAAGTAGGCGACGGCACAAAAATTCACAAACTCTCAGAATGACAACTGCGGGCTTCGGTTGAGATGCCTCATTTTGTCATTCTGCGCCCTTCGTCGCTGCGCTCCTCAAGGGTAAACTTCGCGAAGAGTTCCGAGTACTGATCTCTTGGCGCGACTGACTAAGCCTGACCGGATTGGCGGGGTGGCGGTGGAGGTGCGGAGTGGCTGGCGCGGCGGAACTCGAGCCGCAGCGGGGTCCCCACCTCGGCGAGCTCGAGCGCGGCGCGGAACCGCCCTTCGAGGAAGCGGATATAGTGCGCCGGGATATCGCGTTCGAGGTTGGTGAAGAAGGCCGGCCGCGGCGGATGGCTCGAGACCTGCGTGACATACATCAGCTTGAGCCGCCGGCCCGCCACCAGCGGCGGGTCCATCGCGGCGAGCGCGCCGGCCAGGACCTTGTTGAGCTCGGCGGTCTGAAAGCGCATGCGCCACGCGTCACCCGCCCGCAGCGCCGCCGGGATCAAGTCTTTCACCCCGTCGCCGGTGATCGCCGACGTAAAGATCATCGGCGCGAAATCGAGGAAGGGGTAACGTTCGCGCGCGTCCCGCACGAAGACGGGCACCCGCCGGCCCAACGCGGCGGCAAGATCCCACTTGTTGCAGATGATGATCAGGCCGCGTTGGCCTCCACCAGCAGCGCCGCTGGAAGGACGAGTGACGATTTCTGCCGTCGCGCTCACTTTTTCTAGCAACTTCGCGACACTACCTCGAGGCGATCACCCACCGGGGATATGGACGATGCGCGTGAAGCTTAGGGCGTAAGACATGGTCATCATGGAACGCGATCGCAGATTGAAACCGATCATGGCGGGCCATGGAAGCGAGTAATTCCGCAAGATTCGCCGCAGAGCTTCACCATCGCTAGCCACATGATTTTGTAGCCGTGAAGGCATCATAGGCTCTCTCTGCTAGTCATTACCTACTATACCGCTTCTAGCCATCAGACGGATCCAACAGTCCACAGAGCATCCCGCACTCTATTCTAAGAGAGGCTCAAGTACTGGTCGAAATCGTCCAAGATAAGGTGCGAGCTTAACTCCGCGATTACTCGACGGTAATCACAACGTAACGATTGCATGCCTACTGTCTCCGCCCAAGTGGGGAGTATGTCCCGAAAGGTGTCAGTGTTTGGTGAGTCCGTGACCGCGTTTACTCGCAGCGCGTGGATGCGGAAAGAAACTAATGTTGCGCGTCGCGCAGGCCCGAAGAGTCTACTCGGACCGCTGGGCTTCACCGAGAGCCAGAAAAGCCGTAATTCAAGCTTTACCTATTCGATGCAGATCGCGGTTGGCCATCTGAAACGCTTTCTTTAGCATTTACCAAATTCGGTTAAGTGCGTGCTTATTAAGAAAAAACTTGGGGGGGAATCTCAAGGCTCGTACGAACGACAGGGAGGAGGAATTCAGGGAATGATTGTGAAGACAGGTTACTGGCGAAGAGGACTGGCGCTGGCTGGGGCGCTATTAGGCCTAGGGATCAGCGGTTGCTCCGCGATGCCGTTTGGTGGGGCATCGGCGCCGCAGGCGTCAGCGAAGGCGCCGCCACCGATGGTGCAGAATTGCGGCATCGTCAGCATCGGCTCGCCATCCAATTACGCCTGCGATGGCAAGGTCTATACGGCTTTCCAACTGGCGAAACTGCGTCAGGACTGGGAGAAAAGCCACGGTGGTTGATTTGTGTCGTCCCCACACCTGTTTTTCCAAGCTAGACAAAGAGAAGGACATGAAAACGACGATAAGTAAACTTAGATCGCTGCTGTTGGTGCTGGCTGCCGGACTTCTGGTAATCGGGCTCGCCGGAAACCTGCCGGCGCAGGACTCAGCCGATTCGATGCCGATGCTCCGACTGTACATCAACCCCAAAACCAAGGTGGTTTATTCCGAGCCTGGACCGGGACGACGTTTGCTGAGCGAGATTCCGATGTCGACGGTCAACTCGAGTGAAGTTCTGCGCAAGACCGAGGCCCAACTGAAGGAGAACCAGCAGCAGATTTCTGAACTTCAGCAGAAAAACGAGCAACTGGAGGCCAGCAACTTCGATCTGAACAAGCAGATGGCGGAAATCAAGCCGGCTTGGCGTGATTATATCAACAACTTCCAGGACAAATTCCGGGTCGGGGCACTCTTCTATGCGGATTATCGCTTCTATACGCACGCTGGCTTCCAACCCCAGGAACTGACCCAGCTCACCAATCTCGGACCGGGGAACAACGATTACAATTCGTTCGACATCACCCGGACATATCTGAATTTTTTCTTTTTTCCGACCCCCGACTGGACGCTCAGGATTACTCCCAACATGTACAAGACGATTGGATCGTCGAATGACAAGGTTGGGGCGAGCACGGGGTTCGGCAGCAATCTTGACGGCAACCTCGGAGTACGAATCAAGTACGCCAATGTGCAATACAGCGCACTTTGGGACAAGCTCGGCGTTTCCGCGCTCCAAGGTGGCAAGGTGCTGATCGGCGAAATAGCCAATCCTCTGGTTGGCTGGGAGGAAGATCTCTATAACTATCGCTATGTCAATCTCACACCCTGGAACTATCTGAGTCTTTCTTCAACGCAAGTGGGCATCGGCTTCGAAGGGCCAATCAAGCCTTTCGCCGATGAAAAGACCTACGCCGACTATAGCTTCGGCGTTTACGACAATTCGAGTTTCCACGCCTACGAGCAGACCGACACCAAGCAGGGGATGGCGCGCGTTTCGATCTATCCGTTCGGCAGCACGTGGCGTTTCCAGGGACTCGGGCTGACCGGTTTCTATAACTACGGTTATGGCAACACGGCGCCCGATACTGCACAGGCTGTCACCGCGCTGAAGGGGCCCGATGCGCATATCACGCGAATCGCGGCGCTGCTGCATTACACCGCCGAACAGTGGGGTGTGGCCGGCGAGTTCGACTACGGCAACAACGCTTTCAGTGCGGGCAATCTGTTTTCGGGCAGCGGCCCGTCCGACGAATTCGGCACGCCCAGTGGAACGCAATATGGTCCGAAGACCGCCAAAACCTTCTTCGGCAATAGCTGTTCCTCGTCTGCGCTCTGCTACAATCCGTATAGTGGCTTTGGCGCGCAGACCGGCGCCTGGAACGCCCTGTTGAATAACGGCCAGTCACGCCAAATCGGCATGGACATCTTCGGCCATTACCACATTCCTGACACCGCCTTCACGCTGTTCGGGATGTTTCAGTGGTTTCAGCCGAACGACAAGGTCAATCCGGACCCACTGGACTTCCAGCGCTTTATCGCGGGTCTGAGTTATCAGTATAACGAGTACCTGCGCTTCGCGGTCGACAGCCAGAACGTCCTCTTCTACCACAACCAGCAGGCGGAGAGCGTTCCTTGGCTGCAGCAGTTCGACTACGTACCTGGCAGCAAACTTAATTCGATACTCCTGCCGAAGACGGGAACTATTCCATTCCTGGTGCCGCGCGATACGCATTCGATCTTTGCTAACGTCGAGTTCGCGTATTAGTCGAATATAACCCAAAACGGCGGTGGAGCTGGCGTGCAGCCGGCTTCACCGCCGCTTGTCGTTCCCCACCCGGGGGAGGTCTACCTCAGGCCACAAGAAAGAGAGCAATCTTTCGTCGCCAATTCAATTGGGGAACCGTTATGCGTGTATGGTGAATCGCTGCTAACACACCATCGGTTTCGCGTTGATCGGCTGGTATTTAATGCTGCCGTCGGCCGGTCAGCAAAATGGACTTCCTTGGCCGGACTGGTGGAGCATCGATCTCACAGTGAACGATTGCCGAGTCCTTTGATGATGCGAAGCCCTGCGAGGCTGCTTTAGCCCACTATCGCAAGAAATTTCAGCAAGCGTGTAGCAGGCTAAGCCACAAAACGCCCGACGCCGAGTTCTGGGGACGTTTTTACACGACCTCAGCCGGAGAAGCCACCTGTATCGCAACCGACGACCCACGTCTGAAAGAAGATGCGACCGTTAAGCCAACGGGTGACCAACCGTCGGCAGCGAATTGCGCCAACGGTTCTCGAC
This sequence comes from Binataceae bacterium (SeqCode), assembly GCA_052145175.1. GTDB lineage: Bacteria > Desulfobacterota > Binatia > Binatales > Binataceae > JAJPHI01. The sequence goes on from JBKQPD010000056.1 coordinate 4,104, forward strand.
GCTCCTCACGCCCCGCATTCGTCTTTCTTCTCGGCAGCATCCCCGTGAAATTCGTGAAGCGCTTCTTGATGTCGGAGCGAAATGTAGTTAACGTTAAGCTCATAGAGATGCGCTGTATTCTCCATAGAGTTCTGGCCGGAACCTCGAATATTGCTCGGTTGGCAGTATACCTGAGTGTCGCGCTGATGCTGCTGACGCTTCCGCTGTCGAGGGTTCATCAGCCGACGGTCCACGTCCGCTCGCCTGAACTTCGGCAGTCCGTTCAGCGCCACATTTTCCTCGAACAAACGAACCCTGACGCGGCAGAGCGTATATCGGCGCACTACCTGCAGCCAACCGGGCTTTTCCAAGCGGATGCGATAGATAGGGCGAAGCTCTTCAAGAAATTCGCGCCAATTCCACAGGTTTCTCGCACGCGTCTGCTATTGCGACTGAAACTCGGGAAATCTCGTTCGAGCACTCCAGATCCGCTTATCTGACCTCGCGATCGCCGGCCGATGCTGGCAACGTTAAAGATTCGTCAGCGCTGTAACGAGTGCGAGACGAGTCGCGTTGCCTAAGATCAGCAGTAGCCAATTTATCGCGCCTCTCACCGGTGCGAAGGTGGTGCGAAGATGATTACGAACGGAAATCTATTCTGGAAAAGCGTCAAACTGGTCCCGGCTGTCTTCTTGTTGCTGGTGCTCTCGGCCCTTGCAGCGGACACGCAGGCGACGGCGACGGCGCAGTCGCCACAGGTAACATCGGATCTGATAAGACAACTGGAAGCCGCCAAACAGGCTGACTGGGACTTGGCGCTCGACCCAACTATTTCCTCGGTAAGGCAAGAAACTTATCTGAACCACATGAACAAGGCTGACCGTGCCATTAAAGAGCTCAGCCACGGTTTCACAGTCCCTCAGAGTGAGCTCGACGAAGCGCTTTGGATAGCTCCGAAACACATCACAGCCGAGAAACGGGCTCAATTGATCGAGCAGTTGAGGCAAGCGCGTCAGCAGGACGACTACAACGAGCAACGAATGTTAAACGGCCTTGCATGGAGTAACTCCGCTGCGCCAGTCGATACCGTGACTTTCGACGAGCGTAAAGCGCAGGTCGACGCCGTGATCAAGAATCTTGAGATCGGCGCACCAGTCCATTATTCGGACATCAACCAAGCGCTCGTTGTCCCGCCATCTCCTTACTAGAGATTTGGCGGACAAACAGTTCTCCTGATCAATCCGTCCAAGCGCGGACCGGACATCAGGGGGTGCACCTTTGTTTTTGTACTCGGACGTCGGCTCGCGCTTGGGCGGCAATTAGGCTGGTCGGAACGCACTTGTTCTCGAGGGGTTGCGGAGATATCGCTGCTTCGCAACGCACCCTGGTGAACAATTTGCTTCGCTGAGGAGTCTGCTGGAATGCCGAGTTTTTCGCTGCGCAATCCATATACGATAATTGTTGGTGCGTTGGTAATCGTGATTTTGGGGGTGACCGCGTTCATACGAATGGCGGTTGACGTGTTCCCGAACATCAAGATTCCGGCGGTGGTGGTGGCCACCTTCTACCAGGGGATGCCGCCGCTGGACATGGAGGACAACATCACCTTCCGCTACGAGCGTTTCTTCACG
>JBKQPD010000057.1:0-9571 GCA_052145175.1 Binataceae bacterium (SeqCode)
TGGACTTGACCCGCTTTAGTGGACGGTGTTGGGGAAAAAGGAAGCAGGAGAACCCCAATGCCAAGAACCCATCCACCGTACGCGCCGGAGTATCGGCGCCGAATTATCGAGCTGGCGCGCTCGGGGCGCCCGATTGCGCAGTTGGCTCGTGAGTTCGAGGCCTCGGCCAACGCGATCCGCAAATGGATAAAGCAGGCCGGACTCGATGAAGGACTGCGCAGCGACGGCTTGACCACGACCGAGCGCGAGGAGCTCACGCGGCTGCGGCGCGAGAACCGCATCCTGCGTGAAGAGCGCGAGATACTGGCAAAAGCCGCGGCCTGGTTCGCGACGGAGACCGGCTCAGTGCCGTCACGGCGTTCCAATTCGTGAAGGCGAATCAGGCCATATACGGGGTTGCCACGACGTGCCGGGTACTGGCAGTCTCCGCCAGCGGCTATTATGCGTGGCTAAAGCGGCCGCCTTCAGCGCGGGCGCGCGCCGATGCGGAACTCCGTTCACACATCGCCGCGATTCATCAATACTCGCGTGCAACCTATGGCGCGCCGCGGATTCACGAGGAACTAGCAGCGGCTGGCCTCCATGTCGGACGTAAGCGGGTCGCACGATTGATGAAGGGCGCAGGCCTTGTGGGCGTGAGCCGCCGCCGATGGGTAACCACCACGGTGCGGGACCGCGACGCCCGCCCGGCACCCGACCTCGTCGAACGTAACTTCGTTGCCGCCGCGCCCAATCGTTTGTGGGTCGCCGATATAAGTTACATCCCGACCTGGGCGGGCTTTCTGTACCTCGCCGTGGTGCTCGATGTATTCAGTCGGCGCATCGTCGGCTGGGCGATGGAGACCTATCTGCGCACCGAGCTGGTGCTCAAGGCACTCAACATGGCACTCGCGCAACGGCGGCCCGCCGCCGTGATTCATCATTCCGACCAAGGGAGCCAGTACACCTCGCTGGCCTTCGGCCAGCGTTGCCGCGCCGCCGGCGTGCGCCCCTCGATGGGCGCGGTCGGCGATTGCTTCGATAACGCCATGTGCGAAAGCTTCTTTGCCACGCTCGAATGCGAACTGCTCGACCGCCGCCGCTTTAAGACCCAGGCCGAGGCGCGGATGGCAATCTTCGACTTCATCGAGAGCTGGTACAATCCGCGCCGCCGCCACTCCGCGCTCGGCTACCAATCGCCGATCAATTACGAACGAATCCATGCAAGCGATACTCATCAGCGTTGAGGTGCGCGGCCGCCGCGCGCATCGCTTGGCCGCCGAAAAACACGGCGTCCAGCGCGCTGCCCAGCGCGACACCCGCGGATACAAAACCTTCGAGCTTTTCGACGTCACCCTCGGCGCCAATGAAGGGTGCCGCCGAAAAGCTGAAATCAGACCATGTTAAACGGAGCTCGATTGTACTAAACCGTTAACCACCCAAGCCCGATACTGTCCACCGAAACGGGGTAGCTCCAGAGTACCGAATGAGATGCACGATACAGGTCTGGACGATGGTCCGGGGAAACACCGAGGTGATCGCCTCGGGAAAGCCCTTGAGCCCATCGACCACCGCGATCAGGATGTCCTGGGTGCCACGGTTGCGCAGCTCGGTCATTACCCGCAGCCAGAATTTCGCGCCTTCGGTTTGCTCGATCCACAGCCCGAGGATCTCTTTGTGCCCCGAGCACCGCACCCCATCGCCAGGTAGACCGCCCGATTGTTGACCAGGCCTTCGTGCCGGATCTTCACGCGGAGCGCATCGAAGAACACGATGGCATAGGTCGCTTCCAGTCCACGGCTCTGCCACGCGGCGGCCTCCTCGAGCACCGCGTCGGTGACGGCGCTGACCAGGTCGGGCGAGATCTCGACCCCGTAGAGCTCGCCCACGTGGGCGGCGATCTCACGGGTCGTCAGGCCCCGCGCGTACAGCGCGATGATCTTGTCGTCGAAGCCCGCGAATCGCCGTCGATACTTGCCGATCAACACCGGATCGAAGCGGCCGTGCCGATCCCGGGGAATCGCCAGTTCCAGCTTGCTCGTGTCCGTCAGGACGGTCTTGGCGCCGTAGCCATTACGATGATTGCCGGCTTCTTCTTCCGCCGCCGTGCCCAAATGATGGTCCATCTCGGCGTTGAGCATCCGCTCCGCCAGCCGCTTCTTCAGCTCGTCGACCAACCCGCCGGTCGCGAAGACCGTCCCCGGATCCCGCCCCGCCAAAAGTTGGTCGAGCACTTCATCCGCGATCCCAGCTTCCTTGTTCGTCGCCATACTTTCTCCTGCCCTTGCGGGCTTCTCTTCTATGGCTCACGAACACGAAATTTCCGACACTCTCCTCGCACCCGGCCGAATAGGTTCTCGATCAGGTTGGTGGACGACAGCACCCGTTCGAGGTTCTCGGGCAGCCCAAGGCGCATCACGGTCAGCGTTTCCGCCAGCCCCTCGCGCAACGAGGCGGCCGCGCCAGGATGCTGATGTTCCAGCCGCCGGGCGAGCCCCTCGAGCAGGCGCCGGGCGCGCTTCGAGTCGCGCGTCGCGTAGGCCTGATTCATTGCGCTGCGGACCGAACCGCGCAGCCGCTCAGGCAGGGCGTCGGTGACATTGCGTTTCTTGTGTTCGCGGCAACGCTGAATCAGGGCCCGCGCCCCGAACACCTCCACCACCGCTTTGTGCAGCGCTTTGGCCCCGTCGATCACGATGAGCAGCGCACGGTCAGCAACCAGTCCGCGCTCGGTTAGATCGGCCAGCAAGGCCCGCACGGCCGCGGCGTTCTCGGTCGCGCCCTCGCGCAGCCCCAGCACGTGCTTGTCGCCGTGATCATCGACTCCCACTGCCGCCAAGACCACATGCTCGCCGAAGTGCACCCCGTCGATCAGCAGGGCGACCACGCGAAGCTCACGCAGGTCGCGGCTCATCAGTTCGGCCAGTTTGCGCTCGGTGCCGTAGACGAACCGCGCGCTCACCGCGCTCTTGCTGACACCCCGTACCGCGACCGCTTCCGGCAGCGGCTCCAATGAACGCGCGTAGCCGCGCGTCGATACGCCCAGCACCATCTGCTCCAGGGCGCGCTCGTCCAACGGGTCGCGTGCGCTCCATTCCTGCCAGCTCGGCAACCTGAGCTCGCGACTCTCAACACTGCGCGCCCGCGGCCGCTGTACCGCAATCCGCCGCCCGCCCAGCACCAGCGAGCTCGCTACGTGCCCCGCACGCAGCGCCTGACGATCAGCCAGACGTTCGTAGCGCTCTCCGCACAGCGCCACGCGTTCCCTTTCCAGCACTTCGTCCACGCACGCCAGGCCTGCCCCGATCACCGTGTCGTACAGCGCTTCGCGGACCATCCCAGGCAAGTGCAGCCAGAGCTGTCCCTGCGCGGCTTTCCTTCCAGCCTTGCCCTTGGCACTCTCCTTCATGGCGGCATCCTCCTCTTACCCAACCCGATCTTCCGATCGGGCGAGGATTGCCGCCACTCAAATCTCAACAACTCTCAGGACATCGCCTTTCTGGAGTGCGGGGTAGGGTGGGCGGCCAGTCTTTACGCCGACATGATCGGGCATTGGCAAAAGCGCAACGGCAAGGCGATGGCGAACTACCATCCCGCCAACCTCGACCGCAAACTGTTCCAGGACCTTGCGCTACGCTACGGAGGCAAACTCGTCACCGACAAGCTCGACGGCCATGGCGAAGGCTGGGGCATCGACGGCACCCACGAAGATCCCGACGCGCTCGACGATTGGTCGCGATGTGGCATCGAAAGGGCGGAGGATATCCGCGATTGTTTAGTGCCCAACTTTTACTTCGGCTGCGAGGCGGATGATCCGATCAACGCCTTAGCATTGGACACCCACAAGCTTCCGTTTGGTGCAAAGCTCAACGCCATCTTCAGCTCCGACATTGGCCATTGGGACGTCCCCGATATGACCGAAGTGACCGAGGAGGCATACGAGTTGGTGGAACGCGGACTTATCGGGGAAGATGACTTTCGTGATATCGTCTTTGCCAATCCCGCCCGTCTCTGGACCAGCATGAATCCGGAGTTCTTCAAGGGCACCGTGGTCGAAGACGCGGTCGCGGGGCTTCAGAACGGCCGCTGATGAACCTGTGGCGAAGAAGTTCTCTCGGCTCGGTAAGAAGTTGGGCATTTTCTCATTTTGGCGGATAGTGCGCTGCCCCAATGGGCCACATTGCAGAGGATAGCCGGGGTCGGTCCGGCATATCGGCAGTAACCTTTTCGCGAATGCCTGAAGCACATCAGTCGCAAGGCGGTTTCTGCCGGCCGAAAGGAGTTTGACCATGCCTGCCAAGGTGACTGGATGCCCCGCGGGCTGAGCGTTCCCGATCACAGCGGGAATGTGCCGTTCGAACGGGATAGCGACGCTCCAATTTTCCCTCGGTGAGTTGCTGATCAAGAACGGATTTTCCTTTTCAAGCGCGACAGCGCGAACGTTAGGCAGGATGATTTCCCCGTCGGAGATGCGGCGATTGCGCGCGCGGCAGACGCTGAACTAAGCGTTGGGCAGGTCTCCCAGCCACGCGCCAACGAAATCTCGGGCCAACGCTGAGACAAATGGAGGAAGCCATGCAACATTCATCACTCTCGAAGAGCGTCGTCCACGGGTGGCGAGTCGCGGCGATCGCATTTTCAGTGCTCGCCACTCTCAGCTTCACGGGCGCAACAGCATTCGCGGCGCCGACGCTGGATGAGGTGGCGGCCGATTTCGGCCTCAGCAAAGACGATGTGCAGCGGGTGCACAACGGCGAGTTGGTAAACACGACCACTAAGGAGACGTCCGATCGGGAACTCGCCGTGGTCATGGTGTTTCTCGTCAAGGCACCGGTGCAGAAGCTTCTCACTTCCTTCAAGGGCGGCCCAAGCCCGCGCAACGATCCACAGGTCCAGTCGGTCACCGAAATCAACGCTGAGGGAACGTTCGCCGAATCGAAGTCCGTTGTCTTCCAACCGGGCGGCGACAAGGAAACGCAGCGCTATCTCAACGCGGCACCCGGCGACATTTTGAACCTTTCTATAGCGGAGATTGCCACCTTCGCGGCACTCAAGGCCGCGGGCGGCGCTGGGCAGCCTCAGGTCGAAGACGCGGTGCGGCAGCTGCTCCTCGCCCGCTACCAGGCCTATCGCGACAGAGGACTGGCCGGGATTGCGCCGTACGCCCGTGGTAAGGACACGGGAGCCCAGCCGGCAGATGACCTTCGGCGCGGAACGGAGGCCGCCAAAGGGATCAAGAAATATGCACCGGCCTTCTACGAAGTCCTCATGAACTTTCCGCAGAACATCCCGGCAGGGCTGACGCAGCACTTCTTCTGCATCCGCTACGCGATGAGCGGCCGGCCCAACTTCGCCCTCCGCCAACGCCTCGCGATGCCAGTTGACGATGCCTACGTGTTCGCCGATCGCGACTTTTACGTGAGCTCCGGTTACAACGACACACAAGCGGTGGCGGGTCTCCTTCCGGTCGAAAACGGCACCGTGGTCGTGTATCTGGCCCGCGCCACCACGGACCAACTAGGCGGCTTCGGTGCCTCTGCCAAGCAGTCGATCGGCCGCGGCGTGATGGCAAAGCAAATTAGACAGATCTTCGAGAGGGCCCGCGCGGGCCTCAAAAGCCAGTGAGGCGTTCCCGAGGGAATCGGTGTAACGTCGTCAGAACATATCGGACACGTTGGCGTAAAAATAACAGAGCGTTGAGCCCATCGGGCTGAAGTTCAAGCGACCATCTGGTGATGCAACCGGCACCGTAACTCGATGGCTTTGAGCTTGGTATTTGCGCTCCGTGTCAGGATGGTTTGAGCACGACCGAAGCGAAGCGCCCGTCCTCTTGCCGGATCGACGACGGGGCACCATTCGCGGTTACTTCCCGCGTTGTGACGACGCGGGCGGTAAGGGACGCCTCAGAACGGTACGTCGGAGTCGCCTGGAAGCGGCTCATCAACCGCACTCTCGGCAATTCTTTCAGCTGGCGGCGCTCCGAGAAATTGTACACGAGACGCGACGATCTCTGTGCGTTTACGTTTACCGCCACCGTTCTTCGCCTCGTACTCGCGGGTACGCAAGCGGCCTTCGACGAAAACCTGCCGTCCCTGTTTGAGATATTCGGCGCAGATTTCGGCGAGGCGAGCGAAAGCCACGATATTATGCCATTCAACCCTTTCCTGCTTGTGGCCCTCCTTGTCAATAAACGACTCGTCAGTCGCGACCGAAAAGCCGACCACCTGCTGCCCGGACGGCAGAAAGCGCGTTTCAGGATCTTGTCCAAGATAACCAATAACCATCGCGCGATTCAAAGCCATATACCTACTCCTCTTATGCGCTCCACAATGTAGAGCGTTTAATTCGATTTCCCTAGGCTGCTTGCCTTCCACACAGTACCTTCGACTTGCGGCCCGCTCTCGCTGCGCAGATAGGCTCCAAAACATTGCCAGTGGAACGTCGCGAAGCCGCCCCAGAGATGGCATCTCACGTAATTCTCGGTGCGCTGCACCTTGCGCCGACAGACCACGCATTCATCCATTTGCGTCAACCTCCCTGCGTCCGCGTGCCGAAAGGCCAGGACGCCGTCATTCGGGTTCCTGATGCATAAAAATTCGTGAAGAACATCTTTTCCCCGGCCCCTCAACCCAATCCGGGGCCGGGGAAAAGATGCGCTGGGGTGGCGGGTTTGGGGAGGGCACAGTTTCGGGATGCGCCGCCGCGTCGCGTTGCGGCACGCTGGACAGGATCCTTCCCCTGGCCAAGGACCGCGCGAGACGGCCAGCCCCCATCAATGCTAGTGAGGCGCTAGTTGCCCTGCCAGAGTCGGCCCAACGCCTTGAGCGTCGTGCGCTCCGCATAATCCAGCTGACGGGCCAAGCGGCCTTTCTTGGAGAGGTCACGACCATGCAGTATTTCCTCCCTGATTTGGCCTTCCGGGACGCCGCGAATCGCGGCGTGCAGCGCCCAGGCCATGTCGGCGCGATGCAGATCGCCGCCGTAGCGACGGTCGTTGTGAAACGCGAGGAGCGGCTTGACGGCAGCGTTAGACCATCCTCTGGTGTTAGATGATCGTGCGTCGGCGCGTTCTTGCCGTTGCCGGACCAGAGCTGCGATTTCCTCCAGAAACTTAGACGCTGCGCGGTAGATGTCGCCCGAGCATTCGTGCAGCTTCACGAAGGGTGGCAGGCCATTGGGCAATCGTCGCTTGAGCTTTTGGTTCGTGAATCCGGCCAAGCGCCCGAAGTGCCTCCAATCCGCACTCGAAGGGTCGCCCCCGAATTGCTTCGCCAACTCCTTTGCGGCGAAGGTACTCGTCTCACAATCGAGAATTCGTCCATGCTTGAGCCACACCTGAAAGTTGCGAACCGAGGTTTCGACGATCACCGCTGGCGCGAAACCGTCGCGCTTCATCGTTGCGATCGCTTCGGCACTGAGATCGTCGACGAGACTGAGCGCATGTGGGCCATGCGGCCGGATAAAGATATGCGCACCATGGGTGTTTTCCTGGCGCAGCCATTTGATCGCGGAAGGGATCAGGGCGGCGCCGCAATCCTCACTGAGCATCATCCGGCCGTTCCGACTCAAGGCACCGAGGTCGAAACGAGCGGAGCCCATCGCGGCCAGCTGCTGCCGCACGTCGCGTTCGGTAATAGAGTCGTCCATACGCTACCTCCGCTTCGGGCGTCGATGGAGAGAATTCGCGTCAGATTTTGGTCGGTCTACTTATGGGGGTTGTGTTGTTGCCGCCACCCGGGTTCACGGCGGTCGTCTTCGCGGCCCGAGGGGGAATGACCGACGTTACGCGTACGTCCTTGGGTGCAGGTACCCGGAAACCGCCGTCGGGGCCAAGGTTGTTAAGCCTTTGGGTCTGGCGGCCGAACTCCATGGCATTGACCCAGCTAGAAGGTTCGCTCCCGTGGTTAGTCGCGGCACTGCCAAGCTGCGCCAGCTTGCCTGATCCTGCCTGTAGCGCGCTCGTGATTGGTTGGACAACATTTCGCGCGATAAAGACCGCCTCGAAGGCATGGGTCAAGGCCAGACCGATCGTGCCGCCAGCGATACTCGCCGCAGTATAAGGCACGGCAATCGTCACAATGAGAAAGAGAATGGATAGTGCAACAAGATCGAGCATCAAGCGGCTCGGAATGGTGTTTGAGCAAACTGTCGTGATGATCGAACTGGGCGGAACCCCGTATGTTGTCCACCAGGGCAGTGTCGCAGCAACTGGATTGCAGGCGGCCGTTAGCGTGGCGTTCCATTGAGTGGCGATCTGAACACCCACGCCGAGTACCAGGTACAAGAACAAAAGGCGCACCCCGATGCGAATTACCCAGCCGAAATAGCCTTCGGCGGCGGGTGCGGTAAAGCGGTTGGCGCCGAAGCCCAGGAGAATGACACCTCCACCGACAAGTAAATATGCTTCGATTAGAGTTAGCGTGAGCACCGCGGCAGCGATGACGAACGAGAGAAGCACGAAGAAGGCAGCGACGCTTTGAACGATAGCGATTTCTAGATTGTTCATGAGGCTCGCGTTCGCCGGCGTATTGAAAATGGTCTCGGCCATATTCCCGCCCAACGTCAGCACTGATTTTGGGCTGAGGGCTGGAAGTCCGGTCGCCGCTGCGCCTATGCTCGAGAAGCTCTGGATTACGGCATACATCCAGGTAAAGGCGTTCACGATCATTAGATAGACGAAGCCCCCGGTGAAAATGTGCTTGATTAGTCGACCGAGAAAGAAGGAGGCTTCGAGCTGGCCCTCGGCAAGAAACTGAAGCCAGGTCACGAGAATGTCGATCAAGAACAGAGCTACAAATAATTTGATAGCGTATGGCTGGATGCTCGCGGCATAGTTCGTCCCGGCCGTGGTGAACTGATTAACAACACTGTTGAATCCGCCCATTTCTTTTTCCTCTGCTCATGGTTGAGTTGGGGGTGGCTCGCTTTTCTGTAGGATGTCGGGAACGCCGGTGGGCATCGGCTGGTTGAGGACGCCTCCAGTCGTTGAAGCGACGCGTTGCTGGTGAAGCCACCAAATGGCGAACAGAAAGGCAATTAGCCCGATGATCGCAAGAGTAACCGGTAGAGTGTTGCCACGTTTTTGAGAGTCGTTTGACATTAGTTGTCCCCGTCCTATGGCTGACTTGGCGTTGGTTCGTTGGTTGTGAGTACGTCGTTGTTCACCGGCGCTGAAAGCACCGCTTGCGCCGCAAGACTACTCTGAGCCTGACTATTGACCTGACTGGCGGCAGTTACGTTCTGTGAATTCATCATGGCCATGACGAGCTGGCGGAGCATCTGGACCTGCTGGACCTGGGCCAGGGCGATTTCGTTGCTGACCTGCGCCGCCTGCAGATTGCCTACCGCCGTCTGATTGCGGAGTTCAAGGCTTTGCAGGGAGGCCTGTTCGGTGGAGAAGTTGTTGGCTTGGGCTTGGGCCGAGGCGAGCGCGCCGTTCAAGGTGTTGAGCGTCGTTGCGACCGTAGCCTGCGGACTCTGCACACCCGCCGTGCTCGCGGTGCTGAAGCCCGGATAGAGTTGCTGAAACTGCGAGCTGAGTCCTTGGACGGTATAAGACAAACCCTCCTGCTGGCTGATCAGGCTGCCGAGA